>UQXS01000118.1 GCA_900545125.1 uncultured Ruminococcus sp. | reverse complement strand
CTCCGATGTATTCACATACCCCTGATCGTAGAGGAACTTATGCCAGAAACGGCTGTATATCATATGTCTTGTGACGTGCTCCATACCGCCGTTGTACCAGTCAACGGGCATCCAGTATTCAAGGGCTTCCTTTGAAGCAAACTGCTGATCGTTATGCGGATCGCAGTAACGCAGGAAGTACCATGAAGATCCTGCCCACTGCGGCATGGTATCTGTTTCACGTTTTGCGTCCTTTCCACACTTCGGACACTTGCATTTCACAAAGCTTTCGATCTTGGCAAGAGGACTTTCGCCGTCAGTACCCGGCTCAAAATTCTCTACAGCAGGCAGCCTGAGAGGAAGCTCCTCATACGGAACGGCAACCATTCCGCACTCGGGACAGTGAACGATCGGGATAGGCTCGCCCCAGTAACGCTGACGATTAAATGCCCAGTCCTTCATCTTATATTGAACGCCCTTTTCTCCGCAGCCCAGTCTGCCTAAGATCTCCAGAGCCTTTCCGATAGCATCCTTTTTGTTGCTGATGCCGTTGAGTTCGCCGGAATTCACCATTTCTCCCTCTCCGGTATAAGCTTCCTTCGAGATATCTCCGCCCTTTATTACTTCAATTATATCAATGCCGAATTTCTTTGCAAAATCGTAGTCTCTCGTATCGTGAGCCGGAACAGCCATTATAGCGCCTGTACCGTAACCCATCATTACATAATCGGCAATATAGATCGGTATTTCCTTGCCTGTAACAGGATTTACCGCTGTCAGTCCCTCAATTTTAACACCTGTCTTGTCCTTTACAAGCTGAGTTCTCTCAAATTCGCTCTTCTTTGCGCATTCTGCCTTGTAAGCTTCAAGATCGGCATAATTCGTGATATTATCCCTGTACTTCTCAATAACAGGATGCTCCGGAGCAATTACCATAAATGTAACGCCGTAAAGAGTATCCGGACGTGTTGTATAGATCCTGAGCTTTTCATCGCATTCCTTTATGCGGAAATCAACAAAAGCTCCGGTCGATTTTCCTATCCAGTTCTGCTGCTGAAGCTTTACATTCGGAAGATAATCAACTTCCTCAAGTCCCTGAAGAAGCTTGTCAGCATATTCCGTTATGCGGAGATACCATACTTCCTTGGTTTTCTGTATAATATCGCTGTGGCATACATCGCACTTTCCGCCCTGCGAATCCTCATTGGAAAGAACTACCTTGCAGCTCGGGCAGTAATTTACCGCTGTCTTATCACGGAAAACAAGACCGTTTTCAAACATTTTGAGGAATATCCACTGAGTCCACTTGTAATATCCCTCTTCGGTCGTATCTATGACTCTTGACCAGTCGAAAGAAAATCCTACAGTCTTGAGCTGATTGGTGAATTTCTCAATATTCCTGTCCGTTACAAGACGGGGATGTACATTTTCCTTTATAGCCGTATTTTCGGTAGGAAGTCCATATGCATCGAATCCGATGGGAAACAGTACATTGTATCCTTCAAGGCGTCTCTTTCTTGATACTACTTCAAGTCCGGAGTATGCCTTGATATGACCTACGTGCATACCGTGTCCCGACGGATAGGGGAACTCTACAAGTGCATAGAATTTCTTCTTACTGCTGTCGTTTACAGCCTTGAAACTTTCATGCTCCTCCCAGTATTTCTGCCATTTCTTTTCAACGGATTTATAATCATATCTGCTCATTTTTATCATTCCTTTGCTTTATTTGCCTATTTCATCCAATCCCTTAGAGAACTGTTCCTTTACGTCAGAACTTGTGCAGAGAACCACGGCAGCTCCGATATCAATTATTCCCTCAACAAGGTAGATCCAGTTACTGCCTATGTTCGAGATATTATCCGGAAGATGCACAAGTGCGATCAATGCAAGAACTGCTGCAACGGCATAATTACCGTATTTGATTCCTGTTATAGCCAGAATAAAAGCGGCTGCTCCGATAAGCAGAGTAAGCACATCCAGACTTCCTCCCAGAATCATATTGAGAATAAGTTTGATTATCTGATAAATTCCAACTGCAATACCGATCGTCAGTCCCTTTTGATTATTTACATTCATCATTCATTCTCCTTGGTTATCATATTGCTTATGTCGATCTGCTCACCGTCAGCCCACAGACCTTCCAACTTATAGAAGTTTCTGGTATCCTTATAGAAAACGTGAATTATAATATCACCATAATCAAGGACTATCCATGTATTTCCTGTATCGGCTTCACGTCTCAGCGGCTCTTCACCTTTCTGAGTAAGCTGGAATTCAACCTCATCCGCAAGTGTTCTCGCATGAGTATTGCTTGTTCCGTTTACAATAACGAAATAATCCGCAAGAATAGTCAGATCGGCAATTTTTATAGCCTGTATATCTTCGCCTCTCTTGCTGTCAAGAGTCTTTATTATAAGCTCAAGTTTTTCCTGTTGAGACATTTATATTTCATCCTTTCGTCATTTACTTTGGCCAATTGGGGTTTTGTGCCGGAGCATCTCCGTCCAGCAGCGTTTCAAAGTCATTTGTCTTGTCATCATAATTATTATAATGATGATCTGTATAATATTCAACGATAGCCGTATCGCCGTAACCCGTCAGTGGATTCTGATAGGGTCTGAAATACTTGTTAAGAAGATCAATGGTCTCCTGCTTATGAATAGAATAAATCGAATAAGCATTTCCGTCAGAACCGATATAGAGGTCATCATTCGGAGTCGCCTCACCGGGAAGCATATGAACATGGATATTCTCCATTGAAAGCGTGCCGCAGAAATCGGCAAGACGTGCAATATCAACAACCATCATATCAGTGGCAATAAGCTCCTTGTCCATAACCTCGTCAATATACGATTTAAGCTTTGCCTTACCCTCGTTTTTCTTGATGTCGATAAGTTTTTTCATAGCTGCTGCCATGAACCGCTGCTGATTCTGCATACGTCCTATATCGCCCTCGACCCAGCCGTAACGGAAACGGATAAACCATTCTGCCTGTTCACCGGAAAGAACAGTATCACCGGCAGGAATGATCTTTGCCTCATGATATTCACCGTTTTTATCGTAACCTGCCCCCTCATAGAGAATGGAATCATCAAGAGTTATCGGAATTCCGCCGACCATATCGACCATTTCAGGGATATCGGTGATATATGTTGTGATATAGGCATCAATCGGTATACCGAAATTCTGCTGTACTGCGTCAACGACACGCTGAATGGGCACATCAGCATACTGCGGATCGCCGCAGGAATAAATGCTGTTGAACTTTGTACTTGGCGAGCCGGTAAAATCCGGAACTGCCGTATCTCTGGGGATTTGCAGGATATTAAGTGCCCCGCCTTTGAGATCAAACTGGCAGACCCACATAACATCTGTATTCAGGCTTTCAACGTCAAATCCAAGAAACAGCACTGTATACTGTCCTTCTATCCACTGCTCCATGAAGTCAAGACCGTCGTCATAATCATCTGGCAGAGCAACGGAATTAATTCCCAGCTCTATCTTTTCGCTTGATTTATCAAGCTCCCCCTCAATGCTGACAGCAGGCTGCTTTCGCTTCAGATAGGTATAAAGTCCGATTTTCTCCTTGACGCCCTTTTTATCCCACCACATAATAGGCATTGTGAGCACCAGTGATACGATAATAGCAAGACTTGCAACAATAGAAAATGTTTTAATTAAAATATCTCTCTTTGTTTTCTTTTTCTTTTTTCTTTTTTCAGGAAGTTCGCTGTCAGGTCTGTTATGACCCTGTCCGCCTGTTCCGGCGTCATGTACACGTTCCTCACCGGAATCATAGTTTCCGGAGTACCGGGAAGATGAGGGTGATTCATACTTTCCGTGATATTCGTTTTGCGGCGGAGCTTCATGCTTTCCGTGATACTCTGTATGAGGAGGAGCTTCATGCTTTCCGTGATACTCTCCCTGAATTCCGGCAGCGGTTTTTCCGGTATCTATCCTTTTGAGCGTCCTGAGCGGTTTCGGATGCTGTTCTTTTTCGGAAGTTTCCTTTAAAATCTCTTCAATCTTTTCATTCTCGTTCATTTGAATCCTCTTTTCGGGTTGCTGCTGCTTTTATCTTCTTTATACAGCCTTGTGTAAAAATTATAGCCTTCTGCGGTACAGATCGGAACAAGTCCGCCCTTTTTTATAACAGATTTAACTGAAAAAGCAAATGCTTCCAACATAGCCTCATTCAGGCTTGTATACGAAAGCTTCCGCATTTTTTCAACGTCCTTATAGTCCCTGTCAGCAGAAATGAGATCGCCGAGATATACAATTTCCTCCAGACGTGACATTCCTGCTCTGCCCACCGTATGAAATCTTACGGAATTGAGTATATCTATATCTTCAACCCCGAATTTTGTTTTTATAAAGCTGGCTCCGGCAATTGCGTGCCAGAGAGATCTTGTTTCCAGTTCCTCCCGACACACCGTAAAGCTGCAATTCTCTACAAGAGCTTTCTGCTCGTCATCTGGCAGTTCCTTGCATATATCGTGAAGAAGTCCGGCAAAATATGCCTTATCCGGATCTTCACCGTATTTAAGAGCAAGCTTTCTGCACTCAGCCGCCACATTCAGCGAATGATTGTATCTTTTTGCCGAAAGATTTTCTTTAAGATACTTTTTCTTTTCTCCGATATTATAATGCAATTTATTATCACCTCTGAATGAATACAATTCTTTCATAATAATATATTGTACTACATTTTCATCAAGATAGCAATAGAAATTCTCATTTTTTTCAATTTTTTTTCTGATCTCTGTAGATGAAATCTCTACAGGAGGACGTCTGCTTACAAAAATCCGTCCTTTTTTTTCAAGCTCCCTGCTTTTTTTCAAAAGTTCTCCAAGATCTCCATTATTCCTTGAAACAACGCAAAGAGCGGCATTTTCAAGTATTTCCTCATAGCAGAACCAACTGTCAAAAGAAAGAAGCATATCGCTCCCTACCAGGAGAAAAAGCTCGTCATCGGGAAAGCGTTCCCGGAAATATCTCACGGTATAAACCGAATAACTTATGCGGTCATTTTCAAGTTCGTAGGAACATACTTCCAGCTTATCGCTTGCCATGCAGGCAAGGCGGAGCATCTCCAGCCTGTCCTCGTCGGAAGCATACTCGTCACTTGAACGGTGCGGAGACTTCTTTGAGGGAACAAGAAACACCCTGTCCAGCCCGAATTCCTCAGCAGCCGTCAGCGCAAGATGAATGTGTCCGTTGTGTACAGGATTGAAACTTCCGCCGTATATCCCTGTTTTCATTCTTTTGATTTGGGAATATTCTCAATAACAGGTTCTTTAGGATTACGCCTGAACAGTACGAATTTAGAACCTATCACCTGAACAACGTCAGCTCCGGTCTGTTCTGCCACAGCATTGGCTGCTTCTCTTGCCGTCCAGCCGGAGTTATCAAGAACTCTCAGCTTTATAAGTTTCCTTTTACGAAGTGCTTCGCCGATATCCCTGCACATCGTTTCGGTTACGCCGCCCTTTCCTATCTGGAAAATTGTTTCATATGTTGAGGCAATACCACGAAGGTACGCTCTTTGTTTACTTGTCAGCATATTATTCACCTTATCCTTCTTTAAGAAACTTATAGAGACCATCAAGAGCCTTTGCCCTGTGACTGATTTTGTTTTTTTCCTCTGATGTCATTTCTGCCATGGTTCTGTCTCCGTACATAAATACGGGATCATATCCGAAACCATTTTCACCACGTTCTTCATGACCGATACTGCCTTCGCATACGCCCTCAAAATGGAAATCCGAACCATATACATTTATATATGTGATATCACAGATAAAACGTGCCGTTCTCTGCTCATCGGGAACATCCTTCATCTCATCAAGAAGTTTGGCGCACTCCTGTCCCTTTGTAGCATATCTTGCGGAATACACTCCCGGTCTGCCGCCAAGAGCATCAACACAAAGACCGCTGTCATCGGCGATAACTTCAATGTTGCTGTGATTTTTAAGTGCATATGCATTATATACGGCATCCGCCTTTATTTCCGAATTTTCATGGAATGATGTACCGGTTTCATCCGGATCGCAGCATATTCCGGCTTCTGCAAGTGAAATCACCTCTATCCCGATGGGAGAGAGTATTTCACGGACTTCACGCAGTTTATTGGCATTATTTGTAGCCATAACGATCTTATTCATCATCATCACTCTTTCTGCCGAAAAGTCTCTTGAAGAATCCCTTCTTTTTCTTCTTGTCCTTTTCTTCTTCCTCTGATTCCTCCGGCTGATCTTCTGCATCGGATTTTTCCTGTTCATCCGATTCTTCAAAGCTGTTCTCTTCTGATTCTGTCTCGTCAGGATTTTCGATTTCTTCCTCGTCGGGATTCTCGGTTTCTTCCTCGTCAGAATTCTCGGATTCTTCCTCGTCAGTTACGCTGATCTCAGCATCATCATTTTCATACGTATCTTCTTCGCCGGATTCTTCTTTAGATTCTTCTTCGTAAACCTCTTCTGGTGTGATTTCCTCAATTTCTTCGGTTTCCTCTGATTCTTCCGTATCATCTCCGACGCTTTCATTCTCCTCGAATTCCTCTGTATATTCCTCAGTCTCGGTCTCGTCAGCAGATTCTTCCGTATCATTTTCGTCATCTTCGACATCGTCAAGCTCCGTATCGCTGAACAGTGCCTGTACAAAAGTACGGCTGTCAAAGGGCTGGAGATCGTCGATTTTCTCTCCTACACCGATAAGCTTGACCGGAATTCCAAGTTCATTCTTTATCGAAATAACAATACCGCCCTTTGCCGTTCCGTCCAGTTTTGTAAGTATGATTCCGGTAATAGGTGCTGTCTCACTGAACAGTTTTGCCTGATTTACAGCATTTTGTCCTGTAGTTGCATCCAGAACGAGGAGCACCTCACGTGAACACTCTCCTGCCTTGTTGTCTATTATCCTGTTGATTTTTGCAAGCTCATCCATAAGATTCTTCTTGTTATGGAGACGTCCGGCAGTATCAATGATTACAACGTCACAATTTCTTGCCCTGGCAGCCTCAAGAGCATCATAGACAACTGCTCCGGGATCTGAACCCTCTGCGTGCTTTACAATATCAACTCCGGCACGCTCCGTCCAGACTTCAAGCTGATCTATCGCAGCGGCACGGAATGTATCGGCAGCAGCAACAAGAACTTTCTTTTTTTCCTTTTTGAACTGATAACAGAGTTTTCCGATACTGGTCGTCTTTCCTGCACCATTTACACCGATAACCATTATGACCGCCGGTGAATTTGTGAGATCAAGACCTGTGTCATCTCCCATTATCTCGCCAATGACCTCCTGAATAAGCTCCATTATCTCGTTTGGATCGGTTATGCCTCTCTCCTTGATCTTTTTACGGAGACGGTTACAGATCTCCACCGACGTCTCAACGCCGATATCGCTCATTATCATGGCTTCTTCGAGTTCTTCAAAAAGCTCCTCATCTATTTTCGTAAAGGAATTGAATATCCTTTTCAGTCTGCCGAGAAAGCTGTCTTTGGTCTTTTTAAGACCGGCTGCAATTTTTGCTATAATTCCCATAATTACTTCCAATCTGCCGCATTCTGCGGTCTTTTTATTCGACCGATATCAACAACTCTTCAG
>UQXS01000117.1 GCA_900545125.1 uncultured Ruminococcus sp. | reverse complement strand
TGGAATGAAATTCTCTCATTTTCTACAGATTCATATATGTCATGGCAGGGAAAAAAGATTACCGATGCATCGCCAACAAGATATCTTCGTTTTTCTTCCGGATGCGGAGACAGCGGTATAAGTGAACTTGCGATATACGGATATAAAGTTTCGGAGTTATCCGGCGAGCAGCGCAAAAAAACATCTGCCAAGCCTGCCGGCAACTCAAAAACAAAACTTTCTTCCGGCGGACGAGTGGGATTTAATGCATTTATTGATGATCCTATCACTTCGATTTTTGCTGCCGGAAATGTGCGTGAATATCATAATTTAAACTGGCTTATTGATTCTGACGGAAAAATCAGATTCACACAGGGTTCATGGGGAGATATGGACAGCTACTACACAGCAATGAAGGAACAGAATATCAGTATTATCCCTTGTTTTCAGGGAGGAAGCAGTTATATTTACGGAAGTGAAGATTATCCGGAAATTGCAGTTCCGAAAGATGCAGATACTCTCGATCCGAAAAGCTATGCAATCCATGCTCAGGCTATGTATCAGGTGGCAGCACGATACGGAAACAATCCTGATGTTGATCCTGATACATTGAATGCAGCTGATTCCAAAAAAGCAGCTGCCGGTTTAGGATTGCTGTCTGCACTCGAAAATTGTAACGAGCCAAATAAGAGCTGGAGCGGCAAAGCAAATTATTATACACCATACGAACTTGCTGCAATGTGCTCGGCAGACTATGATGGACATGAAGGAACAATTCCAAACGCAGGAGTAAAAAATGCCGATCCTGACTTTAAGCTGGCAATGGGAGGACTTGTCGGAACATCCACGATGTTAGACTATCTGTCTGAAATGAAACTCTGGTTTGACTATAACCGTACTGACGGAAAATTTGCTGTGGATATTATAAATGTTCATATCGGACCGGATGAATATAATCCGGAAAACAGTGCCTTTTCGGAAAAAATCCGTTCTATTCAGAACTGGATCAATGAAAATGCTCCGGGAACAGAACTGTGGATCTCAGAGTACGATGTTCCTATGAATGACTGTGTGATTGAAGGTGTGGATAATCATGAAAATGAAGTATTTCAACTTAAATATGCACAGCGCTTGACAAGAACCTGCCTTGTTGCCATAAAAAATGACGTTGACAGGATAACAAAGTTTCAGCTCAGGGATGAACAATCCGGAGTATATGCCGATTCGGGACTTGTAACATATAAAGGACAATGGGATAAAAAAACTGCATGGTATCACATTTCGTGTATGACATCTGTGCTGGAAAATGCAGATTTTTGTGATGATCTGTCACATGACGGAGCTGCTGTTTACCGATTCAAAGACAGAGTGACCGGTGAAATAATAGATTGCGTCTGGTCGCCGACAAATGAGGAAAAAGTGATAAATGATTTTTCTATGTCTGTTGGAGATTCTGAATATGCATATCTCACAATGCCGTCTCAATATGCGGAAGGAACAACGAAAAATCTGGAGATTACGGACGGAAATATCACTGTTGATGTATCGGAAACACCGGTTTATATTACATATTCATCTTCGGAAAAAAATGTGGTAAACGGGAAAGGATATTATATCCGTCCGGCAGATATCTGCTTATCCGAAAATAAAGAGACAGAGATATGTGATTTGTCAGCTGCACCGTCTGACGCAGTGCTCAATCAGTTTTATCGAATGTTTGATGAACCGGACACAATGCCTGAGTTTATCTACAGCGATACGTCGTCACTTTTAAACCCTGAAACTAATGTAAACCGATCGGATATTACCTGTTACGCAGATCTTGGGGGTACATACCGCATAACCGGATTCGGCATCTACGATACATATGGTACAGGAAAATTTTCCGTTTATGATGCCAATACGGATGCTCTCATCTGGTCAAGCGATATGGGGGGATATATGTATCGCAATATGAGCATGATTGCAGAATCTGCTCCGACCAATAAATTAAAAATTGTCAAAGGCGGCGGAGATTTAAATGAATTAGCAATATATGGATATGCTGTTTCTGATAAAGCGATTTCCGGTGATGTCAATGCTGACGGTGAATTCAATATAGCTGATGCCGTTATGATGCAGAAGTGGCTCTTGTGTTCCGGAAATCTGACTGACTGGAAAGCCGGCGATTTATTTGAAGACAATGTAATAGACATTTACGATTTATGTCTTATAAAACGGATGTTGATTGAAAAATAATAAAGGCAATACCGTACAAAGCCGTCAGGCGTGCTCTATATGGTATTGACTACTCTGCAATCTGATTTTTTTAGATTATAAAGGAGCGGACATTTAGCGAATATTATGGTATAATAAAAGAAAAATCATAAGGAGCTAAAAAATGAGAAGAGCAACAATAGAAGAAAGAAAAATATGTCCGAATTGCAAGAAACAGGAGAACCAATAACGTTGAAAGCATCAACGCTGATTTGCGTCATTATATTCCTTTCCCCGCAAGAAGAGGCAGATGTTTCACACGAAAAATTGAAACGCTCTATGCTGTTGTTGCTGTTTTTGTTGATGCTCATAATCGTTTCGGCTTAGATAAATTTAAATACCGTCTACGCAAGAAATACAGCGAATTGCCTTTCTCTGTTGTTGATTATCTTTAACAACACTATTAGCCGCTTCTTTAAAATTTTCCTCTTGCATTTTTCCGGATAATGTAGTATAATAAAATAATGACTCCATTGCTTTGCAAGGATATGCAAATATATAGGAATGTGGTGATTAATTTGGAACAGATAATTAAAAGCAGTAAAAATACAGAAAATGATAATATATTCTACACAATTGCCATGAGAGGAATGGTTGCATTTCCGAAAATGGTGCTTCATTTCGACGTTTCACGGGACAAGTCATACAGTGCCGTGGAACATGCTGTAAAGGAAGGAAAAAAGATATTTCTCATAACCCAGCACGAGGCGTATGTGGATAATCCTAAATCGTCCGACCTTTATAAAGTCGGAGTGGTTGCCGAGATAAGGCAGGTACTCAAACTTCCGGATCATGTAATGAAAGTTCTTGTAGAAGGCGTATACAAGGCAAATCTTGTACGTCTTATTGATGACGGCGATGCCCTGAGAGCAGAAGTAAGACGTACACCGACATATTCCAGAGCTAAATATGATGAGGTGGAGGCACAGGCTCTCGTTCGCTCTATCAAGGATATTTTTGAAAAATATTCTACATATTTCCCGAAAATGCCAAGTGAACTTTTCAGTGCAGTTATGACGCAGGATAATCCGATAAAACTTTTCGAGGCAATAACGTTCAACTGTGCTCTCAATTACAGGGATAAACAGACGCTGCTGGAAGAATCCAACATAATGAACAAGCTGTCGGTTCTATTTGCCTGTCTGACATCGGAAGCCGAGATACTTGAACTGGAAAACCTGATTAATGAACAGACAAAAAACAGCATTGATAAGGGACAGCGAGAGTTCTATCTCCGTGAACAGATGAGAGTTATTCAGGAACAGCTCGGTGAAGACGGCGGCGATGATGCTTTCGATTACATAAACGATATTATGGAGCTGAAAATCGACGATAAAAGCCGTGAGAAGCTCCTTAAAGAGGCAGATAAGCTTACAAAGCTTCCGCCGGCATCTCAGGAGGCTTTCGTTATCAAGAATTATCTGGATACTGTTCTTGATCTGCCGTGGGGAGTTTATTCCAAGTCAAAACTCTCGCTTGAAAAGGCAGAGGCTGTCCTGGAAAAAGAACATTACGGTCTGAAAAAGGTCAAGGAACGAATTCTGGAATTTCTGGCTGTTTATATGCTTAATCCCAATATAAAGGGACAGATAATCTGTCTGTCAGGTCCTCCCGGAATCGGTAAAACCTCAATTGCAAAGTCGGTTGCAAAGGCTATGGGACGCAAATATGCTCGTGTATCTCTTGGCGGAGTACGTGATGAAGCCGATATCAGAGGTCACCGTAAAACTTACGTCGGAGCAATGCCGGGACGTATCATCACAGCAATATCTCAGGCAGGAGCAGCTGATCCGCTGATACTTTTTGACGAGATCGACAAACTTTGCAGCGATATAAAGGGAGATCCCTCGTCGGCGATGCTGGAGGTTCTCGACAGTGAGCAGAACAATTCATTCCGGGATCACTTTATCGAAGTTCCGTTTGATCTGAGCAGAGCAGTCTTTCTGACAACGGCAAACGATGTTTCGAATATTCCGGCACCGCTGCTTGACCGAATGGAGATAATTGAGCTGCCAAGTTATACCGCAGAGGAAAAATTCCATATCACCAAGGAACACCTTATCCCAAAGCAGCTTAAAGAACACGGATTGAAAGCATCGCAGATGAAGATAACCGACGATGCAATAAATGATATCATACAGTACTATACCAAAGAAGCAGGTGTGCGTAATCTTGAACGGAAAATCGCTTCGATATGCAGAAAATCCGCAAAGAAGATAGCATCCGGAGAAGTGAAGAGAATTTCCGTAAAGCCGAAAGATCTCAGAGAAATGCTGGGCATACGGAAGTATACCGAAGATCTTCACCTTAAAGAGGACAAGACCGGTGTGGTAAACGGTCTGGCGTGGACATCGGTCGGCGGAGTGATCATGCCCCTTGAAGTTCTCATATTAAAAGGCAACGGAAAAGTCGAGACAACGGGTTCGCTGGGGGATGTGATGAAGGAAAGCGCACATATTGCCGTAAGCTATGTACGCAGTATAGCGGAGAAATACGGTATAAACCAGGATTTCTATAAAGAAAACGATATACACATCCACGCTCCGGAAGGAGCTGTACCAAAAGACGGTCCTTCTGCCGGTGTGACTATGACAACAGCTCTTGTTTCGGCATTGTCGGGATTGAAAGTTCGTGCTGATATTGCCATGACAGGAGAAATAACTCTTCACGGCAGGGTGCTTCCGATAGGAGGTCTGCGTGAAAAGACCATGGCAGCATATAAGGCAGGTATCGGAACGGTGATCGTTCCGGAAGCCAACAGAGCTGATCTGGACGAAGTGGATGATGCTGTAAAAGAACATCTTAACTTTGTTTTTGCCGATAATCTCGAAGATGTGCTCGATACGGCTCTGATACGTCAGTAAGGAGGCAGAAGTGAAGCTTAATTACAATAAGGCAGAATTTACTGCTTCTTACGGAAAATTTTCACAGATTCCTCCGCCGGAGCGGATAGAAATTGCTTTTGCAGGTCATTCAAATGTTGGAAAATCCACGCTTATCAATAAGTTGTTTAACCGGCGTAACCTGGCGAGAGTCAGTTCCGTTCCGGGCAAGACTGCTACAATAAATTTCTACGGACTGGATAATATTTTTTTCGTAGATCTGCCGGGTTACGGATACGCAAAAGTTTCTAAGTCCGAAAAAGAACGCTGGGCAGGACTGATCGGCGGATATCTTGACAGCGACCGGGACATACGTCTTGTGTTTATGCTGGTGGATATGCGTCATGCGCCCACAAAGGACGATATTCAGATGATAAACTATCTGATAGATACGGAAATGCCCTTTGTCCTTATACTTACAAAAGCTGACAAACTAAAGAAAACCGAACGTGAAAAACGTATGGAAGCATTCAGGGATGAGATCCCTTGCTTCGAGGATATACATGTTGTTCCGTTTTCGTCTGTTACTTTTGAGGGCGTTGAAGAATTGAGAGAGATCGTCGAGGATGTTGTTTCCGACGGCGAGTAAACAGAATAAATATACTATTTGTATATTATATAATGTGGTGCAAATTAAAATAAAGGTTGTGAAAAAATGTTTGTATCGGATAATCTGAATGTAAACGAAAACGGAAATCTTACTATAGGCGGCGTTGATGTGACGGCTCTTGCCGCTCAGTATGGTACGCCTCTCTATGTGTTTGACGAGGAGAAAATCAGGGAGAGCTGCCGCCGCTTTAAAGACAGTATCAATAAATTTTACGGCGGCAACGGATTGGCTTGTTATGCAAGCAAGGCATTTTCGTGCATGGAAATGTGCAGGATCGTGAACGATGAGGGACTTGGTCTTGATGTCGTATCCGGCGGAGAACTTTACACTGCAATAAAAGCAGGATTTGACGTATCAAAGATCGGATATCACGGCAACAACAAGACTGATGAGGAACTGAGATATGCTGTATCTTCCGATGTGGGACATATTATCGTTGACAATTTAAGCGAACTGGAACATCTGGAGAAAATTGCAGGAGAACTGGGCAAAACGCCACATATTATGTTCCGTATCAAGCCGGGCATCGACGCTCATACGCATAGTTTCGTTAAGACCGGACAAATTGACAGCAAGTTTGGATTTGCTCTTGAAACAGGCGAAGCTTTTGAAGCTGTAAAGGAAGCAATACAGTGTGAAAATCTTGATTTTATGGGTGTTCACTGCCATATTGGTTCTCAGATCTTCGACATCGAACCTTTTGAAGAGGCTGCCCGTGTAATGCTTGATTTTATTGCAAAGATCAAAAACGAACTGAATCATGAAGTCCGCGAACTAAATCTTGGCGGAGGTTTCGGCATAAAATATCTGAACGGAGATGACCCTGCTCCCTATGAAATGTATATGGAGCGTGTATCTGAAGTTGTAAAGTCAAGATGCGGTGAACTTGGCATTAAAATGCCGTTTATCCTCATCGAACCGGGACGTTCTATTGCGGCTCCGGCAGGAATCACGTTGTATACCGTTGGCGCAAGAAAGGAAATTCCCGGCATAAGGACATATGTGTCAATCGACGGCGGAATGTGTGATAATCCGAGATATATCCTGTACCAGAGCGAATACGAAGCAATTGTTGCAAACAAGGCAGCACAGGAACGCAGCGAAAGAGTAACTATCGCCGGAAAATGCTGCGAAAGCGGCGATCTCATCGGTGAAAATATGCCGCTTCAGCACGCAGAATCAGGGGATATCATCGCTGTTCTTGCAACCGGAGCATACAATTATTCTATGGCATCGAACTATAACCGTATTCCAAGACCTGCCGTTGTTTTTGTAAGAGACGGTGAGTCAAGGATCGCAGTAAAAAGAGAAAGCTTTGAGGATATCATCCGCAATGATGTTTAATATAGCAATCCCGGGAAACCGGGATTGTTTTTCTATACTAACAAATATTTATTTTCAATCTGTTTTTTAGATTGTTTATTTATTGACAAAGTTCGTGAAATGTAGTAAAATATAAATGTATTCTTATACTTGAAAGGAATGATTTCAATGGGTTTAACTTTAACAGAAAAAATTCTCAGGGCACATCTCGTTGACGGCGAGTATGTAAAGGGTCAGGAAATCGGTATACGTATCGATCAGACTCTTACACAGGATGCTACCGGAACAATGGCATACCTGGAATTTGAAGCAATTGGCGTTCCAAGGGTAAAGACAGAACGTTCGGTTGCATACATAGATCACAATACGCTTCAGAACGGTTTTGAAAATGCAGACGATCACCGCTTTATCGGCAGTGTTGCCAAGAAACACGGAATTTATTTTTCACGTCCCGGCAACGGTATCTGTCATCAGGTTCACCTTGAACGCTTCGGAATCCCCGGAAAGACACTTATCGGCTCGGACAGCCATACTCCCACAGGCGGC
>UQXS01000116.1 GCA_900545125.1 uncultured Ruminococcus sp. | reverse complement strand
TTTCCGGATCGGGTTTTCCATCGAAGATAACGATCTGAGCATTCGCAGTCGCCGTGCCGTTTGCCGTAACCGAGCCGTCCTCGTTCACCGTGAACGTCACGCCGTTCTTCGTCTGTGATACTGCCGTATTTTTCAGCAGATTCTTCCTCTGATATCCCAGTGTGCTGCGGTTCAGAGTGCTTTTTTCTGACAGTTGGGCAAGCGAATCCGAATTTACTGTGGTTTCCGTTTTCTGATCTGCCAGAATCTCGTCTATCATGTCCATATTTTCATTAATCTGATCAATAAGTATAGGATCAATTTTTTCGGGCTTTATCAGTCCGTAGTTAGTTGTCTGTGTTGCCATATTCAGCGATTTCCTCCCATGTATATATTTCTGCGTCTTTCCACTTGAATGAAGCTGCTCCGCCCCATGTGCTGAACATATGCAGTTTTGTCTGCTTAAGCTCTTCCTGCATTGCTTTCAGCTGTTTATCTTCCATACTTCTGCCGGATGATATCGTACTCCCCATGAACGCCGGACGCACCAGACTGTCCCGGAGATTTCCCAGAAGCATTCTGGTTATATCACCCGTAATCTCGTTTTTTTCTATCTCAGTTATGCGCTGTTCCGTTGAAATATCAAGCTCAGGACAGTATATCGTGCCGGAATCGCCATAGTTGTAATTTTGCAGGTCGGCGAAACCCTCGTACTGCGGATCACGTCCAGGAGCGGCAAACTGCACCTCGTATGTCACCTCCGGAGTGTTGACGGTTTTCCAATATGCAAAGCCGTCTGCCATAAGACGCTCCATTGCGCCGTCGAAATCCTGGTAGTTGAACTGTGCCATTTTTACTATCGGATGATGCACAAAAGCATCCGGCTTTATGGCAGATATCCCCCACATATTACCGAAATTGTCCCGGCACAGCAGATTTGTACAGAATCTGGAATAGTCCGCTTTCTGGGATATTCCGGTCATTCCCGGCGAAAATCTCAGGGAGAATGCATTATCCTTTGCATACTGCATACGCTGATTGATACTAAAATAAAAATTATCCCGGTAAAGTTCACCGCCGTAACGATTTTTCAGACAGTTGTCTGCGCCGATCATCGCCGCCCGGAGCGTCGTATTTGTCAGTTCGCTGCTGCCGAGTTCCGTCTGTATATCGGAATATCCCTCGAATTTGTAATACTCATATCCCGGAAGATCAGCCTTTTCGATATTCGTGAAGCAGAAGTCTATGAAATCTCCTGCATTGCCGCCGGGGAACGTAGCAAAGGTTATGAGCATATCCGCCATATCGCAGGATATATGCCGGGCGTGGATGGTCATCGTCATGCTGCCGCTGTTTATTGCTGCTTCCTGTGAATATATCCTGAACAGCTGCCCGCTGATTTTCAGAATGTTTCCTGCGAGAAGATACTTCCATTTTTCCCATTCGTCCAGCGGATGCACCAGCTCGATATCCCAGCGCTCGTCGTTATGCACCGATGTGCAGCTCAGCGGTTCAAGAACTGCAGGCCCGTTGTGATCGAAGCCTGTCTGCTGCTCTGACATGGAATAGACCCGTATTACGTTTTCACGGTCGAGTGCCCAGAGATCTATACCCTGTATTCCCGGCAGCAGTTCGTGATAAGGCAGAGCGTTGTTAAATATAGAATCTATGCGCCAGACGGCTTTCGGATAAGGTTTTTCCATAGCATTTTCCGGCACGTCAATAAACTCGGTATTGGTCGGGAATCCGTTCTCACCTATGTACCATGTTATCGTTTCTGTCATGTCAATCACCTGCTATCGGAAAACCTATTGATTGTAAATACGCCGCATTTTTCAGCTGTTCCTCTGTGACTTCATGACTGTTTCCGTCTGTATCCGTAATCAGTCCGCCGCTGCTGATGTTGTGCCATATATTTGCTTTTCCGCTTATGGTCAGAGTGCGTGTCACACCATCTTTTATACGGTGTTCATAAAAATTATAATCGCCGTTCAGATTCATGCTTATTGATGTTCTTGTCGTTTTGCTGTGATCAAGAAGTATATTGCAGAATGTGCATTCCGAATATGATGAAAGAAAAGATTGTGTGTTGCCTATGAATTGGCAATTTATTGAGCATCTGTTGAGATATACTTTATAAAACGGAATGTAATTTGTTGCTATTATTCCAGAAAATTTGCAGTTGTCGAACGGGGTGTCATTGCATTCGAACAGGTTCTCATCTTTATTAATATAGAAATTCAGGAAGTTCAGGTCATGAATACGAGCGTTGTAAGAGGTTGCAAGGAAATTAATATTAAAACTATTTTCTATTGACCAGCCGTTTCCGTTGATCTGCTTGCAGTTAATATTTACCTTAAAACCTCCTTCCGGAGCGATCTCGTTCATATCGAAAACTCCTCCGCCCTCCGGCAGTGATACGTATGCACCGGATGTTCCGACCGCTGTTACAAATTCGCTCCACGTTGCCGGGATGTAGGGGTCTGTCTGTGTTCCTGTGCCCTGCATTTTTTCGCCTCCTTGATAATAAGAAAAGCGCTTTGAATTTTTTTCAAAGCGCTTGACAAATCCGGATTTTGTGGTATAATATATATGAAAGGATGCTGCGATAAGCGGTTCTCCCTCGTTTTTTGGTTATGAAATAACCGCCGACTTTGGAAGAGTGAGGGCGGTTATTTCTTTTTGTTATTGCTGATATCAATGATAGAAATTATAACTATAAGTAAAGTAAGTAATTCCATTATTGTCATATCGCTCACCCCCGTTTCCGAGGGAAGAATCGAACCGCCTACCGTTATGCAGCATCCGGGGCAGCTTTGCGCATTTGCACGGCTGCCTTGCTTTTTATTATATCACGGATGCATGGATTTGTCAAATTTCAAGATACGTTCTAATACCAACGTTCCCTTACATTGCACTTCATTTCGCTTACTGTTCCGGTATATTTCATGTAATTCTTTCCCTCGTGAAGCAGGGGAAAATTATTGTACGTCCGGTGCGTTACAGATATCATGCTGCCACTGTCCATGTAATAAGCAACCTGCGCATCGCAGTCAATTATAATTTCCGCGTTGCTGAGATCGGACGGTATCTTTATGATAAAATCCGCCCCGTTGGTGGTGATTGTCACGTCTCCCGAACCTTTCAGACGGATTTCAGGAGCAGAAAATACAGTTCCCTTGTTTTCAATTTCCGCATAGCTTGTTGCTCCCGTCAGATCAACGATCGTCGGAGATACGGCATACGCAAAGGGACGTGCCGTGAGCTGTACGGATATTTCCGCCGCCAGAAATGCAGCAGGAACAGGCGATATCGGACTGATTATCACGTCAAGATATTCGCCGGGAGCTGTCGAGACAACAAGCTTTCCCGAACCGCTGATAGCTCCGAATATTTTGCGGATATTATCCTGCGAAGCGTCGTCCAGATATGTTTCTATCGAAAAAGATGCATTGCCGAAAGTATTCATTTTCTGCATGACTTTCCGGATTCCGCCTGCCGCCGTGAGTTCGTTGTACTCGGCAGCCCAGGAGGGACGGATGATCGGCTGCGTCACCATAAGTCCCAGTTCTTCACTGTTATGCCCGTTGAAAATAAAGCTGCTCATAAGCCCATGTTCCTTTCTGCTCTCCGCTGTTCGCCGGCAAGATCTTCCGCAAGCCGTCTTACGTCATAGCCGCCGGAAATACTGGCATTTATTGTATTACTTATGTACACGTTCCGGGTGCTTCCTGCGGATGATACAGGCGTATTCCTTGCACTTCCCGTAAGAAGAGTTATCTTTGCTCCGCCGTTGATTATCTCTATCAGCTCCGGACCTGCTTCGGCTACGATGCCGCGTCCGCTGCTTAAATAGCGATACTCTGGACTTTGCATCTTTATAGTTTGCCCATGCCTCGTCAACTTCATTTCCTCTCTCGTAAACTTCCTGCTTGGCTTCATCACGTTTCTGAATATATTCTGTTTCCTGTTCGCTGTAATTCTCGAACAGACGCTGTGCCCTCTGTTTTTCAATGGTTTCTTCAATAGTGTTTTTCAGCTCACCGTACTTCTGGATCTGACCGTCCACAAGCTCAATTTCAACGCCTGTCGCATTTGTCAGCTCGTTTGTGATATATTGAACTCTTGCCTCGTAGCCCTCTTTTATTTTGCCGTTCTGATCGACAAGCGTCTGTAGTTCGTCCCATTTTTTCTGTATATCATCATATTCAATGTCGATTTTTACGGCGTTTTCGTCAGCTTCCCTTTTCAGATTTTTTATCTCTTCAATAGAATCTCTGGCTGCATGCTGATACTTTTCCTGTTCCTCTATGAATTTTTCCGTTTCGGTTTTCCCTTTTTTGAGACTGTCTTTGAAATAATCTATCGCTGTTACTGCAAGTCCTGCACCGGCAACAAATAAGCTGAAAGGGTTGCCGGAAAGAATGGAAGTCACGCTCTTGCTGATCTTCCACGCTGCAAAAGCCGTTCCAACTCCTGTTACTACAGGCAGAAGCTTCTTGCCTGTTTCAAGGATATCAGGGAGGTTGTCATTGAATATCTCAATGCCTTTTTCAATTTTTGGTATGACTTTTTCGGCAAGAGATGCCAGTTCAATTTTAAGTTTATTCGTTGTTATTTTAAGTTTGTCCGGCTCTTTCTGTATTGTTTTAAACGTATTTGATACCGTTCCGGAAAATTTCGTCATATTTTCGTTAATGCTGCTAAGTTCAAATCTGCCCTCTCTTATAGCCTGTGCCATGGCAGACGCACCACGTTTACCGAACAGCTCTGTTGCGATTTGAAGAGCTTCCGTTTTGTCCTTTGCATTTTTTATAGACGATATATTTTCATCAAGCGCTTCTGAAAGAGTTTTTTTCTCCTTTGTAGCTTCCTGTTGAGCTTTTTTAAGCCCTGTTATTGCTGTTGATGTATCAACTCCATTTTTCTCGAATTGTCCAAGCAGCTGCGCTGATTCATAAATCGAAAGATCCATTTCCTTAAAAGTCGCCGAGTTTGATACAAGTGTACTTTCCAGAGTACCCATATTGATTCCGGTTTTTTGACCTACTGCCGATAGTGCATCTAACACATAGCCCGTATCTTCTGTATTAACGGAAAATGCTTTCATTGCAGCAGAAACGTTGTCAATTGAACTATTTACATCTGAACCGTTTATTCTCGCATATTTAAGAAATGTTTCTGTCAGATTTTCAAGGCTTTCTCCGGTTACGTCAAATCTTGTGTTGATTTCACCGACTGCTGTTCCGACATCATCCATATCAACAGGCAACGCTTTCAGCGGTTTTATCTGCTGTTCCGTTTAATTCCTTGACCTTGTTTTCGGCATCTTCAAGCTGACCGCCGAAACGCTTTGCTTCAGCTCTGGCGTTTTCAAGTTCTCGCTGAAATGCACGGTACTGCTCCCCGGTGACAGCCTTATTTTCAAGCTGTTTTATCACATCTGTCTGCGCACTTTCAAGCATATTCAGCTTTTCTTTGCTGACATCAAACGCCTTGCTAAGGAGCTCCTGCTTCTGTTCCCAAAGTACAACGGAATCTTTATTTTTGTTAAGTGATCTGTTGATCTCTGTAAGTTCCGACTTTATGCTTCCGCTCCTTTTTTCAGTACCTTTCAGAGCCTCATCTAGCTCTGTAGTATCGCCGCCAATTTTTACCGTAATACCTCGGATTCTTTTACTTGCCACCGCTCAACACCCTCCTTAAACCTGTTCTGTCGGGTTCTGTCTGCTGATAATCATAAGCTTTTTCCAGATATTCCCTGCCCTGTTTACTGCCGGAATGCTCCCATACAAAAGCATCGTGAAGATAGCCCCGATACTCAAAATAATTAAGCTCCCAAACCTCGTTGATGTTCAGACCTGTATAATCAATTACAAGTTTAAGCTTTTCCGTATTGCATCTGAAATGCGGTTCATAATTTTTTTCAACAGGGGCATATGGAATTTGCAACTGTTGATTGTTGTTGATTATCATTTCAACTTCTGTAAGATATTCCTTTATGAAGCATTTGAGTTCGTCAATTGTTTCCGGCATCTTTCCCATGATTTCAGTTGCTGTTCTGACAATCAGTTTCGGATCTGATGCACTCTTTAAAACATAATACTGCCTTACTGTTGGCGGATGTATGGTAAGTTTTGTTCCGCTGGCAAGTGTGAATCTGAATTTTTTCATTTATATTTTCCTTTTGGTGTTACTGCCAAAAGGGCAGAAGAGTTTTTCCTGCCCTTACATTATCATTCAGCCGGAGCTTCAATTATTTCTTCTTCGTATTCAAGGAGCGTTCCGTCGCTGTCAAGAAGCGGATCACACTCAAAAGTTGGAGTGATAATCGTTTCGCCTGTCGGTGAGAATGCTGCTTCCCAGCCGCCTGTATTAACGCCTACAGCGGTTATACGGATATCGCCGTCAACCTTGTCTTTGTGTACGCCCCGGATAAGATACCGCACGCCGTTATCGTTCTGAACACCGCCGATTTTCACTGTTCGTTTGCTGTCAGCCGAAGTAACTCTTGCTGTAGCAATAAGCGTTTTGAGCGTGTTGGCGTTCCATGTTATATTTCCGTAGCTGATAGATGCCGTTTCTTCGGTAAGCTTTCTTTTGAGAGCCTTTCCGTCGTCAGACTTAGCCGTATGCCAGTTGGCAGTATAGTTGATAGTTGCACCGTTTTTCGTGCGTCCTGTCATGTTTGCTTCAACTTCAGGAGTAGTATCTGCCGGCTTTGTTCCCGTCCACGGAACAGCTCTTCAACTTTTCTTTCAAGGGAGATATCTTTCTTAGCGGAATATATCTCGATTTTTATTTCTTTTCTGCGGAATAGATTGTAATTGTCTGCCCCTTTTATTTCCGCCGATTTTTCATACCAGACCTGAAACGGCAGCTTCTGCGGCTTGTTGAATTTCAGGTACGACACGGGAATTCCTATGCTTTTCAGCTTTGTATAAATTTCGTCAAGTTCCATTACAGTCCCTCCAGAAGCTTATCAACTTTTTCTTCGGCGTGTGTTTCGGCGGTTTCAACGTGAGGAATTGCCGAAACATTGCCGTATACACGTCCCGTTCCGTCTCTTGGGCAGTGACCGGGTTCAGGCAGATGCACAAGCTGGTATTGCTCATTGTGAACCGTTATACGTATATTTCCACGCCGCCTTTCTTTCCGAACTTTCCAGCCTTTGCGGTATCTGCCTTTTTTCAGTTTTTTACTGCTGCCCTCGTACACCGGAGACAGTTCCTTTACCTCTTTCAGCGTTTCACCGGCTATGCGATCAATGCCCTTTTCAACAGTCTCACAAATTTCATTCGTGTAGGTTTCTGCCGCTTCAGCCAGTGCAGAAACAAATTCTTCCGGCGTGATAATATCATTCATTTTCTTCTGCCCCGTCACGCTGCTGTGTTCTGATAACAAGCCCGGCGTGCCTTTCGCAGTAGTCCTCGATATGCTTTATATCGTAGATTTTGCCGTTGTATATTATCCTTGCTTCCGATGTGAGCATATCGGCAATTTTGCGTGAATATCGCACCCTGAAAATCATATCGTTCTCGGAATTGACCTGAGCAGCCTTGTAATACTCACGTCCGCCGACACCGTTCACGGATGCCCACGGCTCGAATATCGTCTGCCA
>UQXS01000115.1 GCA_900545125.1 uncultured Ruminococcus sp. | reverse complement strand
CCGGCTGCGCCGTGAGCAAAACTTTTTTTTAGTTCGGAGTGAGTATTTATGAATATCTCCACGCAGGAAACGCCGTTTACAAGAAGATCGTAAAGGCTTTCCTCAAGGGGTTTAGGAAAAAGACAAGCTGTAGAAACACCAGCGATCAATTTTTTACCTCCCGCTGAAAAATTTGATTATAGCTATACTGATATTATAACCTTACCTCTCCGTAAAGTCAAGGGGAAATTAAAAAATAACGGGTTTCCGGAAGTTAGAACATATCTTATGAAGACAGGTTCTTATATATTCCGAAAACCCGTTATAATTTTATGCGGACATGTTATAAGCGTTACTGCTGAGAGTTGTTCTGCTTGAGGAGATCCCTGATCTCTGTAAGAAGAACTTCTTCCTTTGTAGGCTCGGGCGGAGCTTTCGGGGTTTCCTCAGTCTTCTTCCTTCCCAGTGAGAGAAGTTTGTTTACACTCTTCATCATGAGGAAGATACAGAATGCCATAATAAGGAAATTAATAATGGCTGTAATAAAGTGTCCCCAGTTTAAGTACTGTCCCGTGCTGCCGATCTGGATTCTTCCGCCAACCTCAGCTCCGCCTATACAGGCGATAAGGGGATTGATGAAATCCTCAGTAAACGACGTGACAATATCTCCGAAAGCAGCTCCGATGATGACACCGATAGCCAGATCCATAACATTGCCCTTGAGTGCGAATGCTTTGAATTCCTCAAAAAATTTCTTCATTTTCTTTTTTACTCCTTTGCTTTTATTTTAAGCCTTTTGCGGCTTAGTTTCTATATTTCCGGCAGATCAGGTATCTGCGGAGTATCATCGTGAACGGTTTTTCGTGCCTGCATATATTCAGGAAGCTCTATTGCATCTATTTCGTCAACGTAGGTAGTCTTTTTCTTTGGAAGAGCTTCTACGGCGTGATCTGCCTGAGCCATGATAGATTCTGTGTGTTCCGGATTGTACGCTTCAAGCTGATCTGCGTCGGCATCCTCTGTGTATTCCATTGAAATTCTCGACTTGTAATGTTTGTAGACATTTATGGTATCGGCATCAACTTCTTTTGTAACGCCCATTATATCCTGCACCGGCGCATTATTTTTTGCTTCAAGGTCACCGGCATCTACAATATCCGTTTTGCGCATATAGAGTTTATTGAATTTAGCTTCGGTATTTGCAGCAAGCTTTGAGCCGTCAACAAGCGGAGTATCGCTCATGTAATCGTTTTTCTTACGCTCAAAGCGTTTAAGACGTCCTGCGTCCGTGCTGCCGGAAGCGATTGTGTCCATGTCCTTTTTGCCGAAGAAATCATCGTTATCGCTGTGATCCGCAGATTTTCCGCCGTCGAAGAATTTCCAGAAATCATCGGATACCTCAACACGTTCTTTTGCGGTGTTATTATCCGGGACAGGATGATTAACGGCGTTTTGTCCGCCGAACGGCTGCATCTGCGGTAATCCGCCCATTGCCGGGATTCCGGGCATTGCTCCTGCTGACGTCATATTAGGCATACCCGGCATATCATTCTGAGCTGGCTGAATCGGCTGAACAGGCTGCTGTGGGAACATCATAGGCTGAGCCTGACCGTAAATCGGCATACCGCTCTGGTCATAGCCGATGATCTGAGGCTGTGCGTACATCATGGGCTGAGCCTGACCGTAGATAGGCATACCGCTCTGGTCGTATCCGATGATCTGCGGCTGAGCGTACATCATAGGCTGAGGCTGACCGTAAATCGGCATACCATTCTGGTCGTAGCCGATAATCTGCGGCGGCATAGGAGCTGTCTGCTGCGGCATACCGTTCATTCCCATAGGCTGAGGTATGCCTGCCATAGCTGGCATATTTCCCATTTGCGGAGACTGCGGCATTGCACCTACAGCGTGATTCTGCGGCTGATTCGGAAACGGCTGCTGAGGAAATCCTCTCTGCGGCTGGGAATTGTTCATAGACGGCATGGAGAGCCTGTCGGTGTCCAGCTTTGGTATAAAAGGTTCGTCAAAGCTGCTGAAATCAAATTCTTCTTCGTCGCTGTTGAGTTCATCAGCAGTGTAGAAATCGGAGGATGAATCTGCCGTAGGAGCAGTATCACGAATAGTAAACGTACCGCTGCCGATACTGAATCCTCCGGAGTTATGATCTTCCTCAGAATGATAGTTTCCCATATCTACCTGTTCATAATTTATTTCCTGTGGGTTATCGAGATTTGTTCCGCATTTTACGCAGAATTTCAGCTTAGGCGGATTTTCGTTGCCGCACTGAGGACAAGTCATACAGATCACTCCTTTGATACCATATATCATGGATAATATAATTATAACATCTTATTGTATTTTTTTCAATAGGGTTGAGCAAATATTGTGAAAAAAGTAGTATTTGACAGATGATAATTGTGCATATTAACAAATATGATGCGAAACCACTATATTTTTCCGGAATTGTGTGTTATAATACACTTGTATAGCAAAAGATACATCTATGAACAATGCTGCCGGAGGTTACATGACGGCAGCTTGCGGCAGAATGGAGTAGAAAATGGCAAAGAAAAAACAAAAAATAAGCAGAGAAAAAAGCATACGGCGTGCAAAGTTCCTGACCGAAGCAATTATCTGCGCCGGAATAATCGGTGTCGGAGCATTTATGATAAACGGTGCATTGAAAAAATCCGAGACCATTGAAAAAACCAATACCGGTGAAAGCATCATTGAAGTTACCGAGCCGACTTCTGTCGCTCCTGATGATGCTTCCGACCCGAATAAGATTATTTACGAGTCCCTTATGGAAGATACAAAAAACAAGTATAAGGGTGATCTTATCCTTGTCAACGAAGATCATCAGTATTTCGGCGGCGATGAAGATCTTGTGAGCATTATCGAGAAAAATACCGAGAATGAAGTGTCGTTCTTTTCGGCTATTGCCGACCCCAACACCGAAGAAGAGGATGATCTTATAATATCGGCGGTATATGATCCTATGAGGATAATGATAGAGGATTTTTACAGTCTGTATTATAATGATACCCTTATTATATACGGAGCACACAGAAGCACTGAGCGTCAGCAGGCTATCCTCGATGAAAAAGGCCCTGAAATAGCCGCAAAACCGGGATTCAGCGAGCACGAGACCGGATATGCCTTTGATTTCAGCGAGACCGTGAATTATGACTATCAGGGTACGGGAGATTTCGCATGGATCAATGAAAACTGCTATAAATACGGCTTTATCGTGCGTTATACCGAGGAAAAAAAGGATATCACCAAAATTGCGGCAGAACCATGGCACTTCCGCTATGTGGGAATTCCGCACGCATGGTATATCACGAAAAATGATCTCTGTCTGGAAGAATATATAGATCTTCTGCGGGAAAAATATCCGTACAGCGGCGAACATCTTGCATTCACAGATGATGAAAACAGAAGTTATGAGGTCTATTTTGTGGCTTCTGACGACGGTTCCGAAAAGACTACAGTTCCCGTTCCGGCAGGAAAGGAGTACACTGTTTCGGGAAATAACGTTGACGGATTTATCGTTACCGTGTATGAGGACGGAATTCCTGCGGTTGAATCAACAGTCGATGCTCCGGCGGAGGACTCTTCCGGAGAAGAAGGAAGCAGCGGCGATGATTATACCGCAGCAGGTGATAATTCCGATAATGAATAATGAAAATGATATTGCTGCACAGGAATGTATCTTGTGCGGCAATTTTTGTTGTTAATATGACAAAAAAACACGGATATCAAATGTAAAAATAATGCAAAGTGCTGAAAATGAATAAATTGCTTGACAAAGTGCAATAATAGTGATAAATTATATTTAGCACTCGAAGAGATAGAGTGCTAAAAAGGAAGGTGTGATGATTCGTGGACGACAGAAAGCTGAAAATTCTGGCAGCCGTGGTTGACGAATACGTCAGAACCGGTGAACCGGTAGGCTCAAAAGCAATATCAAAGCTTGAACACATAAATGTCTCCGCCGCTACCATAAGAAACGATATGGCGGCTCTGGAACAGATGGGATATCTTGAACAGCCCCATACTTCGGCAGGAAGAATCCCCACTTTTATGGGATACAGGCTCTATATCGACGAACTTATGACGCTTACCGAACTCTCCGATGATGAAAAACACCGCCTTGACGAAATGCTCGGGGATGAGGATACTACCGAGGAACTTCTGTTACAGAATGCCGCTGCGGCTCTTACGGAACTTACCCAGTGTGCGGCGGTTACAGTTAATTCCGCACCGAGATTCTCGGTGATATCAAAGGTAGAAGTCATACCCACGGGAAGGCGTGTTTATGTTATTCTCCTTATCACTTCCAGCGGAAACATAAAAAACAAGGCTTGCCGTCTGGAATTTGACCTTAATCACGAACAGCTTGAATTCTTTACACATTATATAGAAGAAAATCTCAGCGGCGTTTCGGTTGAAGAACTTTCCGATGAAATGTTCGATAAAATGGTCGCCGCACTCAGCACGTATATGGTTTCCCTCTCACCGCTGGTGAAAGGAATATGCGAGCTTTCAGAGGATCTCCGGCATCAGGAACTTACCGTGAGAGGCGGCGAAAAGCTTCTCTCCTGCGACGAGCTTGATAAAATGGAGGTCGTGCGGTTCATTGAGCATAAAAATGAATTTACCGGTATCCTGGAAGACGCATTCAGCGGAATACAGGTAAAATTCGGTTCTGAAAGCGGAAACTTTGCTATAGGAAATTCAAGTCTCATAGTATCAAAGTACCGCAAGGGCGGCAGAGAAGCCGGTTCGCTTGGAGTAATAGGACCTATGAGAGTTGACTACAGAAAGATAATCCCCTACGTTGACTACCTGACACAAAAGATATCAAGTATTATGTCCGGCAGCGACGACGATTATGATACAGACGAAATAAATTCGTAGGAAGGAGTATACCGATGGAAGATAAAAACCTGATAAACGAAACTGAGGAAACTTCCGCAGAGCCGGAAGTGGAGATAAACGAGGAACTTATTAATAAGGTTCTTGACAACTCCGAAGACGGCAGAACCGATGAGGACGACGCTGTAAGCGAATACAACGACACGGCATCTCAGTATGCAGAACTTGAGGAAGAACTTCAGGAGGCAAAGGAAAAGCATCTGCGGCTTTTCGCTGAGTATGACAACTATCGCAAGCGAACGGCTAAGGAAAAAACGGAAACTTATCAGAATGCTTCCGTAAAGTGCATCGAGCAGCTTCTGCCGGTTATCGACAGCTTTGAAAGATCGATCGAGGCGGAATGCAGCGACGAGAACTTTAAAAACGGTATGGTGATGATCTTCGGACAGATGAAAGCTTTTCTTGAGAAGATGAACGTTACCGTGATAGATGCTCTCGGTGCGGAATTCGACCCGAATTTCCACAACGCTATCCAGCAGCTTGAAAGCACGGAATATGATTCAAACCACGTATGCGCAGTCTATCAGAAAGGCTATATGCTTGGTGATAAGCTTATCCGTCCGGCAATGGTAGCCGTAGCAGTCTGACGGCAGGGCAGAAAACAATCAGCGGAATTCCGCTGTACACATATATTTAAATTAAAACGATTTAATTTTTCAGGAGGTTTTATTATGGGAAAAATTATTGGTATTGATCTTGGTACAACAAACTCATGCGTAGCTGTTATGGAGGGCGGAAACGCCGTAGTTATTCCAAACAGCGAGGGTGCAAGAACAACTCCGTCCGTTGTGGCATTCACGAACAGCGGCGAACGTCTTGTAGGTCAGGTTGCCAAGAGACAGGCTATTACAAATCACGACAGAACAGTTGCCTCTATCAAGAGACATATGGGTTCTGACTATAAAGTAACTATCGACGGCAAGAACTATACTCCTCAGCAGATCTCTGCAATGATTCTCCAGAAGCTCAAGGCAGACGCAGAGGCATACCTCGGCGAACCTGTAACAGAAGCTGTTATTACTGTTCCCGCTTACTTTACTGACTCACAGAGACAGGCTACAAAGGATGCGGGTCAGATCGCAGGTCTTACCGTTAAGCGTATTATCAACGAGCCTACGGCAGCAGCTCTTTCCTACGGTATCGACAAGGAAGAGGAACAGACCGTAATGGTTTACGACCTCGGCGGCGGTACGTTCGATGTTTCTATCATTGAAATGGGCGAAGATGTTCAGCAGGTTCTTGCAACAGCAGGAAACAACCGTCTCGGCGGTGACGACTTCGACCAGCGCATTATCGACTGGATCGTAGACGAGTTCAAGAAGGCAGAGGGAATCGACCTTTCACAGGATAAGATGGCTGGTCAGAGACTTAAGGATGCCGCTGAAAAAGCTAAGATAGAGCTTTCGTCCAGAACAACGACTCCTATTAATATTCCTTTTATCACCGTTGATGCTTCCGGTACTCCAAAGCACCTTGACCTTAACCTCTCACAGGCTAAGTTCAACGAGCTTACAGCAGACCTGGTAGAAGCTACAATGGGACCTGTACGTCAGGCTCTCAGTGACAGCGGACTCTCCGCTTCTGAGCTTGACAAGGTGCTCATGGTTGGTGGTTCTTCAAGAATTCCTGCCGTTCAGGACGCTGTAAAGAAGCTTATCGGCAAAGACCCCTTCAAGGGCATCAATCCCGATGAGTGTGTAGCTCTCGGAGCTGCATATCAGGGCGGTATACTCGGCGGCGAAGTTGAAAACGGACTCCTGCTTCTTGATGTTACTCCCCTTTCACTGGGTATCGAAACAGCCGGCGGAATCTGCACAAGAATGATCGAAAGAAATACCACTATCCCTACAAAGAAGTCTCAGATCTTCTCAACATATGCCGATAATCAGCCTGCCGTTGACATCAAGGTACTTCAGGGCGAGCGTGAGTTTGCAAGGGACAACAAGATGCTCGGAACATTCCTGCTTGACGGAATTGCTCCTGCACCGAGAGGAATCCCCCAGATCGAAGTAACATTTGATATCGACAGAAACGGTATCGTTCATGTTTCTGCAAAGGATCTCGGCACCGGCAAGGAGCAGAATATCACGATAACATCTTCCACAAATATGTCCAAGGAGGATATCGACAAGGCTGTCAAGGAAGCTGAGCAGTATGCGGCTGAAGATAAGAAGCGCCGTGAACAGGTAGATACAAAGAACGAGGCTGAGAACCTTGTATTCCAGTGTGAAAAGGCTCTCGGAGACTTCGGCGATAAGGTATCCGCTGACGAGAAGTCGAATATCGAGGCTAAGTGCGCAGCTCTCAAGTCTGCCGTTGAAGCAGACAATTACGACGAGATCAAGAGACAGAAGGACGATCTCCAGAAAGCATTCTATGATCTCTCTGCAAAGCTCTACCAGCAGGCTAATCCCAACGGCGGCGAAGGCGGAATTGATCCTTCACAGTTTGCCGACATGGCTGGCGGTCAGGCTGAGGGCGGAAACGATGACGGAGTTGTTGACGCAGACTTCACAGAAGTTTGATTAATCGGATATATCATTTTCAGGGCGGAATATTCTTTCGCCCTGAACGTGTGAATGTTATAATTCATTGCGGCGGACAGAATCGCCGCAGAACGGAGAAATAAATGGCTGAAAAAAGAGATTATTATGAAGTGCTCGGAATCCAGAAAGGAGCCTC
>UQXS01000114.1 GCA_900545125.1 uncultured Ruminococcus sp. | reverse complement strand
TATAACGCCTGCCGATTCAAAATACACGATACCAGAGTTGAAGGAAAGAATGGTAACCGTAGTGGAGGAACAGCAGTACTCTGTTCTCCGCTTCCTCAGCCTTGTTAGTGACTTTAAAGTTGGCAGTGAAAAGCAATACATAGGTCAGGTTATAGACCTTAACAAAATACCAAATCTGGGTGAGTCGATGATTATTGCGGCTCCGACTGGTTCAGGAAAGACAAAGGCGATAATCAATATTATAAAGAATGCCAATGTTCCTGTTGTGTACTTAACTAACAGAGTTGCACCTCTTTGGCAATTCAAAAAGGATTTTATCAAGGCGACTACAAGCATCGATGTTCCTATGGAAACGATTGATATTGCCTCTATGGGCGAAAATATCACAGCGCTTACTTATCAGAAATTTGCTGAAATAGCGTATCAGTATAAAGGTAAGGAATGCATGATAATACTTGATGAAGTTCATTGTCTGCTTGAAGATGCAACATTTTCGGTATATCCTGAGAAATTCATCAGATATTTGAAGTCTAACCTGAATAACACATCAAGAATTTATCTTACTGCAACACCAGATGCCGTCAGCCCCGGTATTGCCTACGTTGAGTGCACATCTGAAGCTGACAAGGCACTATCAACTATGACATGGAATACAGAAGTAAAATCTGTTCGCTATGGTTATGCATATTATGATACAAGAGTAAAGATGGTTTACTCAGTAAAAACCAACTGGGATTACATAGACTTTAAGATTTACTCACCAGATGACACAAAGGAGCTTGTAGATTACATCAAGACAGCCAACGAGAATAATATCAAGAGCCTTATTTACATCAACGATATCAACAAAGGCAAGAGTATTCAGGAGGCTTTAGGCAATGATCAGCACGTCTACTCAGACGATGATAAACGTAAAGATATTGCTGAAATTGCAAAGAATGAGAAATTCACAGATAAAAACCTTATCACAACTAAGGTGGCTGAAAACGGAATTTCACTGCATGATGATGAGCTTAACCTTATTGTTGTTGAAACTCTTGACCTTATCACTTTACAGCAGGTAATAGGGCGAGCGAGAGTTAACAGAAAGAAGCCCAGAAAAATAACTGTTCTTATACCTGATTATTCCTATACCGATATAGGTAACGCAATAGCAAGTATTTCAATGCAGTTAAAGAAAGCTAAAGAAGCAGCTGAGAATCCTGATAATGCATTAGAGTATGCAGATGAATATCCTGCTCTTGTTTACTACGATAGCAAGGCTAAGAAGCCTGTTGTAAATTCAATGGCAATCAAGTCACTTGAATACCAGCTCCGCTTTCTGAAAGATTTAAGAGAAGATGAAGAAAATCCCCATACATTTGCACAAAAAGTTCTTGAGACATACGATAAAAGCACAGTAATAACAGATGATATGTTCTTATCGTATAACAGAATTACAGACTTCAAATCAAAAGTTTCATCCGCTTTTGATGAGTATATGAATTCTGAAAAGAACGCCGAAGCTTTAGATAAGCTCAAAGCCTCATTAAAGGAAGCTTGTAACAGCACCAAAATCTACAATGACGGTAAAACCATCAGCAGCAATATACAGCTTAGTACTGTGAATGATATTTTGAAATCAGCAGGTATTGAATTTGAAATCAAACCTAAAATTGAAATCTATGGTGTTTCTGCTGTATAAAATTATACCATTGTTTATAGAGCATTGTCAACAGGGAGTTTACGCTTCCTGTTGGGAAAGCTTATGTTTAGAGTTGTATATTATCAATATGATACATAAAGCAACTACATTTTATAAAAGATTAAAGGAGGCATTTATAATGACCAATTCAACACCAAATTTTACTGGTCGCAACGTTCCCATTAAGGAAATCGCCAAGGCAACAGGCAAAGACCCACAGTTTATACGCATTGGCATTCAGAGAGGTATCTTCAATTTTGGATACGCTTTTAAGAGAGACGGTTCCAGTGAATATAACTATCTCTGCCCCGACAAAAAAGTCTGGGAGGAACTTGGTTACTTCAAAGATGTAAGTAATAATAATTAATTTAAGGAAGGCGGCGATGGTAATGAAGATGGCAAATGGAGTGGGGACAGTATACAAGCTATCTGGAAACAGGCGTAATCCGTATATTGTTCGTAAGACGGTCGGCTGGGATATCGATGTGAAAACTGGTAAACATAAACAAATCTACGTTACCATCGGTTACGCCCCCACAAGAGCAAAAGGTCTTGAGATGCTTATGGAGTACAACAAGAATCCGTATGACATCGAGGCTTCGAAAATAACTTTCTCGGAAGTATATGAGAAATGGTCGGCTGAAAAATTCCCGACAATTTCTGATTCAAATGTGAAAGGCTATCAGGCATCATATAAATGCTGTGCAGCCTTACAGGATAGAATCTTTAAGGACTTAAAACTTTCAGATTTACAAGGAATCGTTGATAATTGTGAAAAGAATTATCCCACACTCCGCAAGCTGAAAGTCCTGCTGAACCAAATGTATGACTACGCTATGAAATATGAGCTGTGCAATAAGGATTATTCGCAGTATGTAGATATTCTCAAATTCAAGAACAAAAATCCAAATAAGACTGACCGTTCACCATTCACTGAAAATGAAATCAATGCTCTTTGGGTCCAGAAAGATAACATTTATGTTCAGATTGTGCTGATGCTGATTTACAGCGGAGTAAGAGTTTCAGAGCTCCTCGACCTTAAATGTGAGGATATTTATATAGACGAGCATTATTTCAAGGTTGTAGAAAGCAAGACGGACAGTGGTATACGAGTTGTTCCGATACATGACAAAACTTATCCTATTTTCAGAAAGTGGTATGATGAAGGCTGCGAGTACCTGCTTCATACTCCTGATGGAAATCATTTTACATATCGCAACTATTACGATTCATACTGGACACCTGTTATGGAGCTTATCGGATGCTCTCACAAGCCGCATGATACTCGTCACACCTGTGTTTCAATGATGACAGCGAAAGAAGTAAATCCTACTCTGATAAAAAAGATTATTGGTCATTCAGGTGCTATGTCGCTTACCGAGAAAGTGTATACGCATGTGAATGTAAAGGAGCTGCTTGAAGCAATCAACAGGATATAAATCAAAACGCTGGGACTTGTTCTCAGCGTTATTTTTTGTTAGTTACCTGTTAGTTACGTGTTAGTTACCGCCTGATTTTCACCCGATTGCAGATGAAATCAAAGTAATAAAAAACCCCGAAAATACTGAATTTTCGAGGTTTCTTGTATATGATAATCGAAATATAATTATCTCTTTGAGAACTGAGGAGCACGACGGGCAGCCTTGAGACCGTACTTCTTTCTTTCTTTCATTCTCGGGTCACGGGTAAGGAAACCAGCCTTTTTAAGGACGGGGCGAAGTTCGGGGTCGAATTCAAGAAGAGCTCTTGAGAGACCGTGTCTGATAGCGCCTGCCTGACCTGTAACGCCGCCGCCGGCAACAGTGCAGATAATATCGAATTTTTCAACATTATCGGTAAGAGCAAGGGGCTGACGAACGATAAGCTTGAGAGTCTCAAGACCGAAGTAATCGTCAATACCTCTGCCGTTGATAGTAACATTGCCTGAGCCGGGATATATTCTTACTCTTGCAACGGAATGCTTTCTTCTGCCTGTTCCGTAGTAGTATTTAACTTTTGATTCGTACATCTGAAACGCCTCCTTTAATTAAAGCTCGTAAGCGACGGGTTTCTGAGCAGCCTGATTGTGCTCAGCGCCCTTGTAAGTTCTGAGTCTCTTGAGCTGAGCTCTGCCGAGAGAGTTGTTAGGGAGCATACCGTTTACAGCGATCATCATAGCTCTGTCGGACTCGTTTGCCATCATATCCTTGTAAGAGATGGATTTAAGTCCGCCGATCCAGCCTGTATGCCAGTAATACTTTTTCTGTTCCAGCTTCTTGCCCGTAAGAACAGCCTTGTCGCAGTTAATGACGATAACGTGATCTCCGCAGTCTACGTTGGGAGTATAAGTGGGCTTATGCTTGCCTCTGAGAATATGAGCTGCCTTAGCTGCAACACGTCCGAGAGGTTTTCCCTCTGCGTCGAGGATATACCATGTACGTGTTACTTCAGCAGGTTTTGCCAGTGTAGTTGACATATTTAATTCCTCCTATGAGATTAGTAATCCGGAGAATATAGCTCCGGTGTGCAGGTCATGCACAACAACAGTAATTATTATACACAAAAAAACGGAAGATGTCAATAGAAAATCCGGATTTTTTTTAATATATATCCTTATTTCTTTTTAATTCTCTTGCTTTTTCTCTTGTTCTCTACGTATCTCACGTTTCATTTCATTTTTAAGTATAGAAAATCATATTGATTTAATTGTCAATTATGTGCATATTTGCTAACAAAAATTACACTTGACGGATTCGGAAACAAGGATATATAATTAGGATGTGTTGACCTGAAAATAATTTTTAAAAAACTGAGAGTTTTCTCTCTGATTAGCGACTAATATAATAAGTATGCAAATAAGTGTCGCTATTATGGCAAAAACGCACGAAGCACATCCGACGGCTTTGCACGATGCTGCCTTATACAACAGAAAGGAGGAGTTATGGATAACGGGGTAGAATATTATTTCCGATTTCGTAACGGCGACCGGAACGCTCTTGTTGAAATCATCCGTGATTACCGGGACGGAATGATCCTTTTTGCCAACAGCATTGTAAAGGATATGGAACTTTCAGAAGAAATAGTTCAGGAAGTATTTGTAAAACTGGTAGTAAAGAAGCCGAAATATTCAGGAGAAAGTTCTTTTAAAACATGGCTTTACGCTATCTGCCGATATACTGCGATCGACTTTCTCAAAAAAACAAAAAAGCACAAAGAAATCAATGCGGATTCTATTTATAATCTATCGGATGAAACTAATCTTGAACAGGAATACATAAAAGAAGAACAGCGGATAACTGTTCACCATGCAATGAAAAATCTCAACAGCGATTACTGTCAGGTGCTTTATCTCACATTTTTTGAGGGATTCGACAATACCGGCGCAGCTATAATAATGAAAAAGTCAAACCGTCAGATTGAAAATCTCGTTTACAGGGCAAAAAAAGCTCTGAAAACAGAACTTGAAAAGGAGGGCTTTGTCTATGAAAAATTATGACGAATTTGCAGAAGAAGTATTCCGTGAAGCTGATCGCAGACTTGCCCTCAAGAGAAAGCGTGCAGCGGCTATAAGGCGATATACCTTTGCCCTTGCAAGTATGTTTGCTATTATTCTCACAGGAACTTTTGTTCTAAAAAATGATACAGTGAGAGAAGCTCTTGAAAGAAGATTCAATGCGCAGAATATCATAACCGACGAATCATCCGTAACTGCTCCTCCGGCAGATACAACCGCCCCTGAACCCGGAACATACGCCCCCGTAACTACCACTGAAACAGTTACATATCCGCAGGACAATATCAGCAGCACTATAGTGACAACTGCGGTGAGAGCCGTATCCACAACTACTGCAAAAAAATCTCATGTCACCACATCTGCTGCATCAGTATCATCAACAACAGCATCCCGTACAGATGAACTGACAGGGAATACCAGAGTAACTACAACACGCACTACTGTCCTGCATTACGTTTCATCCACATTTACGACGAAAATAACTACTCATACTACCGCAAAAACCACAAAAATTCCGCATACTAACACAACCGTAAGCCCTATCCATACTACCGCAACTGCTACAAAAACCACCGACTCACCGCAGTCTACAACGAGCAGCTGCACAACTACAACAATTGCTGGAACTTTTGTCACCTCTTCTACATTTCCACACACATCAACCTCATCAACGACGACTATAGCTACATCCACAAACGTATCCCAGACTGATATAAGCACTCAGCCGCTTTACCCGGATATTGTATTGCCGCCTGAAACAGCCGACCCTTCGGGAAATACTACCGTTCCTGTTAATTACCGGTGTGCCGGTGAACTGACTGCCGATATGCAGCTTGGCAATCAGGCAGGAGTGATAACAATAGAATCCGGCGGTGTGCAGTACGAATGCGATATTTATTCCCTTGCGGACAGCAGTCTTCTTGACTATGCAGTCCTGCATATAAAAGAAAACCGGAAATGGATTCTTTACAAATCGACCACCACGTAACGGTAGAGATTCTATGGTAATTATACACAATAAATCCAAAGATTTTTTGCCTAAGTCTACAAAAATTAAATCCACATCAAAACATACACAATTTCGTAACAAAATATTGAAAAAATATGGTATAATTTATAATAAGTATAATTTGCTTTGATTAATTATCTGCATTTGAAAGGGGAATAATTTATGTCACATTCATCAAAAATCAAAAAGACTGCGGCAGGTCTTTTGGGAACTCTCATTGCTGCTTCGTCAATTCCGGTTTCAGGCATCGGAATGACCTCATCAGCAGCCGATAACCCGAACTACTACGAAGCTCTGGCAATGTCTCTCTACTTCTATGATTCCAACGCCTGCGGAACAGGTATAACCGACGGTCCTCTCACATGGAGAGGCGACTGCCATACGTATGATGCCAACGCCTCTGTCGGCAGTCTGGACAGTTCGCTCAGATCCGTTGTTGACCCCGACGGCGACGGCAAGGTCGATGTTTCCGGCGGCTGGCACGATGCCGGAGATCACATTAAATTCAATCTTACAATAGGTTTCGGACTTTCAAGTCTTGGTATATCAGAGTACCTGAATGAGGGCATCTATGCAAAAGCAGGCGCAAGAGATCACCTTGAATATGAAATGCGCTGGGGCGCTGACTACCTTATGAAAACAACGTTTCTTGACGACTCAGGCAAAGTTGTCGCTGTTGCCGGAACGGTTGCAGACGGCAACGTAGATCATGGAATCTGGACTGCTCCGGAGGTGCAGACATACGAACGCCCCATTTACTGGCTTACTGCTTCCAAAAACAACTCCGCCGTATGCGGTGAAATGGCTTGCGGACTTCTCGCCTCAGCTTATGTCCTGCAAAAAAGCGATCCGGACTATTCCGCAAAGTGTATAAAATATGCAAAGGCACTTATTGATTTCGGCACAAAAAACAGGAGCAACAACTGCGACGGTATGAGTTTCTACAGTACTGACTCGATGTGCGAGGACGAATTGGCTCTTGCTTCTGCATGGCTGTATATTCTCGGCGAGGGCAGTCAGCCTTCTCTCAAGCCCAGTTCAGGACAATATGACGGCATTTACGACTATTACCTTTACAGCTGGGACAAAGTATGGCAGGGATATTCAGCCCTGATGTACAAGGCAACAGGTGACAAGGCATTTTCTCAGGAACTTGAATTTGAACTTAACAACCAGGGCGGTCTTAAAGAAGGAACATACAACGCCAACGGCTGGGGAGCTTCACGTTACAATTGCGCAAAGCAGATGAACGCTTATTTGCTTGCCGACGGCAACCCTGATTCATCCTTTGCAAAGGGAGCAAAATATCAGCTTGACTTTATTCTCGGCAACAACAGCAGAGGCTACAGCTATCTGCTGGGATTCGGTGACAAGTGGCCGACGCATATCCACCACCGTGCGGCTAATCCCGGCGGTGAGGGAATTACATC
>UQXS01000113.1 GCA_900545125.1 uncultured Ruminococcus sp. | reverse complement strand
CAACCGAGACGAAAGCGCTTATAATGGGACTACTTATCATGAAACTGAATGAATATCGTATGGTGTCAGGAAAACGGAATAGTCCGTTAACACATCTAACAGTTCTTGAAGAAGCACACAATCTGCTGCGGAGAACTTCAACCGAACAATCGGCAGAAGGTTCAAATCTGTTAGGTAAATCCGTTGAGATGCTTTCAAACTCAATTGCTGAATTGCGAACCTATGGCGAAGGATTTATTATTGCTGACCAGTCTCCTAATCTCATGGATATGTCCGTAATAAGAAATACAAATACCAAAATTATTCTTCGATTGCCGGATAAAAATGATCGCGATCTTGTTGGATATGCTGCATCACTTAACAATGAGCAGATCGCTGAACTATCAAAGCTTGAAAATGGTGTAGCAGCTATATATCAGAATGACTGGATCGAGCCAGTGCTTGTTAAAGTTACAAAATGTGACTTAGCAGAAAGTGATTATGAATATGACGGCAGTGCATCTGATGTTGATAAGGCAGATGTATTGATGAATTTGATGAAGCTTATGCTATGCGGTGTGTTGAAAGAAAAGCCTGAATTTGATACTTCTGTTATTTATCAGAATATTGATAAGATAGGATTAACATATCTAAATCGTGAATATGTGATAGATCTCCTTGATGAGTATCGCTCATCGGGAAAGCTTGAATTGTGGGATAATGAGAATATCACTGAATTATCGAGAAAGATAACTGATGTATTGGGCATTCGTAATCGTATAGAGAATACTGTGCTGAATGCAAATGGTTTTTCTGAATTATCAAGCGAGCTTTCTAACATTGCATCTGAGGTTATACCAAACTCATCTGTTGATATTAAAGCTGCACTTACTGAATGCCTTATGAAGGATATGAGTATGCAAGCTGATGAGCGTAATATCCGTGAAGGTATATATAACGAATGGCATAGGCGAATGGCTGATGAGGCGGTGATTATATGAATGGATTTAATTTTAAAGATGTTAATGAGAACAAATCCAATAGATTTGCTGATTCTGCACTTGGTAAGATAATTGCATCAATACAGGATGTAACTATCGAGTATTCGTATAATATAGAGGGAATATGTCCCAGAGAGAACGGCAAGTGGTCAGGAGAACGCGGTAATTCAAAATGGATTCCAGAAAAAACAGACATTCCTCAAAAATCAAATCCTGACAATCTTACATGGGAACAAATACTTGAAAAATATGGTATAGATGGTATCAGGTATTCTGATGGAGAACCGAATTTTGATAAAATCAGTAAGGGTAATGTTGATATTGATGGATTCAGTTCAAGGCGTCCAGATAACTTTAATAAGGCTGATATAGAACTTGCTAAGAAAAGAGGGTGCAGTCCGGAAGATGTGAAAAGATGGCGTCATGAAAACAACTACACATGGCATGAGTGCAAAAATATGAAAACTATGCAAAAGGTTCCAAGCGTTGTACATAACAATATGGCACATAGCGGCGGAGTATCAGAAGCAAAGAAAAGAGGACTGTAAATATGAATAATGATATATTGAATGATTTTGTATTTAATGTCGGCTGGAAATCAAATAGAAAAATCAATATAAATAATTCCGAATATGCAATAGTAATTCATCTTCAGGCGTATTATGAAACGGACGGAATTACTGCTGAACAACGTAATACTTATTCTGAGTATCTGAAAAATGAAGAATTAATTCTTAAGAGGATCGAAAAGCTTATTAATGATTCATGCAGTGACACGGTTAGTTCCTTGACTCCAAGTACACTGTATATTGACAGAGACGGATCATTAGCACTTCTTTTTGATGATGCGAATAATCCTGACGAGGGGATCGCAGTTTGTCTTTCTCCAAAGGAAAAAATACTTTCACAGGACGAATTCTTGTAATAATGGGTTGAGATAGACATTCATTGTCCTACTTATCTGCTATAATGATATCAGAGAACAGAAATTGTTCCACATAAGTGAGAATGACTGTTAAGATTAAGGAGGAATTATTATGGCAGATATAATTAAAACACAGCCAGGTCTGGAAGAAAGGCTTACTGACTCAACCGCTGAAAAAAACAACAGCAGAAATAGTTCTATCTATGAATTGCTGGAAGCAGACATCATGAATTCAGAGCTTCCGCTTAAAGAGAAGAATAAACGCCTTTCAAGAATAATACGCATGAGAGAAAAATGCGTAAACATTCTTCTTGTAGGAGCAACCGGAAGCGGTAAAAGTTCAACTATCAATGCTTTGTTCAATATGGACGTTGCAAAAGTTGGAGAGGGCGTTGATCCTGAAACAGATGAGATAACAAGCTATATTCTCGCGAATCTTACTATCTGGGATACTCCCGGACTTGGTGACAGCGTTGATAATGATGAACGCTACAATCTCATGCTAACCAAGAAACTGAGCGAAATTGACAGCGATGGAAATATGCTTATTGACCTTGTTCTTGTCGTCATCGATTCTTCATCAAAGGATCTGGGCACAACAATCGATCTTATTAATGATACTATCATTCCATGCTTGGGTGAGAGCGCTAACGGAAGAATACTCGTTGGATTGAACCAAGCAGATGTCGCCATGAAAGGTAAGCATTGGAATGCTGAGAAAAATGAGCCTGATGAAATACTTCTGGATTATCTTGAAAAGAAAGCGGAATCGGTGCAATTACGTATCAAAGATTCAACTAATCTCGACATTCAGCCTGTTTACTACTGTGCAGGATATAAAGAAGCGGAAGGTGATCAATGTCAGCCATACAATCTTGCAAAGCTGCTTTATTATATCATCAGGTCAATACCAGCAGAAAAAAGACTTGGAATAGCTGATAACATAAACACGGACAAAGAAGTATGGGTCCATAATGACAGCTACAAGGAATATTCTAAAGAAATTGAAAAAAGCTTCTGGGAGTCAGTAGCCGATTGTATAAGTGATAAGGCATATGACGGTGGAAGTATAGGTGAGGATATTTTGGGATTGCCCGGCAAGGCTATAGGATATGTCTTGGGAGGGATATACGGAGCATTTGCAGGGATTTTTCAAGGTGTTTTTAGTTAAAAAAGATATAAATATCGTGCGTTGAAATAATGCACGATATTTTTTTATAATCTTGACTGTTAGATGAAATCAGTGTATAATAATAGTAGGAAAGTGTTTGGAGGTGTTATTATGACAGAACTCAGGAAAGAGATAAACTATACTGTTGCTTGTGTAAGCGAATTTGCTAATCGACACAATATGTCCCAACAGGAAGCATTTCAATATCTTTATAAATACAAGGGGATAGAATTCCTGAAAGAAAACTATGAGATCGAGCATACACTTTCGCTGGATGATACTCTTGATGACCTGTTCATGATATGCCGTAATAACGGAGGTGCATTGTAATGCTGTTATATCATGGAAGCAATACCGATATAAGGAGTATTGATTTAGCGATGTGCCGTCCGTATAAGGATTTCGGCAGAGGCTTTTATCTGACTGAACTCAAAGATCAGGCTGAAAAAATGGCTAAGAGGGTTGCAAAGATTTATGGAGGCAATCCTATAGTCAATGTTTACGAAATAACTGACAGCTTTTTTGAGAAAGCGGCCTTGAATATCCGTAAATTCAGTGGCACACCCTCTGAGGAATGGGCAAGATTCGTTATGAATAATCGAAGCCGAAGCTTTACAGATTATTCAAATTCAGAATGTAATCTTGATAATAAATATGATATTGTTGTCGGTCCTGTTGCTGACGATGATATGGCAATGCTGTTCAGACAGTATCAGAATGAGATAATTACTTTTGAGAATCTTATCAGTGGAATGACCTTCCGCAAAACAACTAATCAATACTCTTTCCATACCGAAAGATCTATTGCACTGCTTAGAAAGGTTGGTGTTGAGTAATGAACAAACAGGGACAGCTTATAGAGTTTTGCATTCAGGATATCATAATGAGCATTGTCAAAGAACAAGGTATTGAGTATGATAAGGCAATGGAGATTTTTTACAGCTCTCAGACGTTTGCAAAGCTTAATGATACCGAGACCGGACTATATCTTGAAAGCTCTGATTATGTTTATGCTTTATTTCAGGATGAACTAAATTTTGGAAAATTAGTTCAAGCGGAGATATGAAAAAAAGCCTCCGTTAAGGAGGCAAAAAAGAATTTGTATTTTTGCTTTATTAATTTGCTGATAGAATCATACAAAAATAAAAGTGGTAGCAACGCAGGCAGCAACCGGAGCGAAAAACTTGTTCCGATGCTTCGTTTGTACTTTTTGAAAAACGTCTATTTTACGCATTGTATGACACTTCATGACTCTCGGTGAAACATAAGATCGGAAGCTCATAACCCGAAGGTCGTTGGTTCAAATCCAGCCGCCGCAACCATATTTGCACCGTAATTTTGATACAATCAAAGTTGCGGTGCATTTTTATGCCCAAATGCCGAAACAGCGTAATTTATGAGGGCTAAAAGAAACGATAGGTTTTGCAATACCCCCTAAAAACAGCCCTGAAAGTGGAGATTTAAGGTTTAAATCCTCATTATGCTGTCAAAAAGAAAACGATAGCAAAGTAATCGTTGACTTTTGTAACGAAACTCGGAGGTTCAGGGTGCATTTTTGAAAAGTGCGTAGAATAGGGGAAAATTCGATGTTAATAAGTGCTTTGGACATACGAACGGCATCTTAGGAGAGAAAATTGAAAAATCCGTAAAGTTTTTTGCATTAGGTTTAAATCCGGTGCTTCCACTGGTATGTTGTACTGCAATTATAGTACAAAATCGAGATGCCCACACCTGTGGGCAAAAAAATAAGGGCTACGGCAAGCCATGTGAGAATCGAATCTCAATCATAGTGCCGCAGCCCTTTACGTTATACTTCAATTTCCATACCATTTCGGAGTGTGAACGTCAACATTCCATCCGTCCCCACAACAACTTTCTCAACCATCATCCTCCACAGCTTTTCATCAAACTTGCCAACCGTCAAATCATTTTCCGCCATATCCCGTATCAGCCCTTCCAACAGTTCCTTGCGTGAGAGCTGTGCGACTTTCTTGTTTTGGAGATCTTTCAAAACCTCCTCGCCCTTAGTTTTCAGCTTCTCGTATTCCGCCATTTTCTCTTTGTAGAAATCCTCACTTTGTGGTTGCATCGCATTTTCCTTGATAAAATTCTGCATGGCTGCCGCCAGTTCGTTCAGATGGGCATACTGTTTCTCAATTTTTCTGTCCAGCTCTGTGCAGTCAGAAAGAAGAATGACGATCTCACGGCAGGACGCTATAAAATCAGCTTTGTCAGGGGCAATTCTATTACACACCTCGATGAATTTTTCCTTGATAGCATCTTCATACAAATGTGGCGTATCGCATTTTTCGCCATTCTGAAACTTGTGATTGCACTGCCAGATCACACGGCGGTACTTAGAAGTAGAATGCCATACCTTTGAACCGAAGAAACCTCCGCAGCAGGAGCATACGATTTTTGCCGAGAAAATATTACTGCTGCTGTAGACCCGACCGATGGCTTTTCTACGTGCAATTTCAGCCTGCACCAACTCAAATTCCTCCGGATCAATGATCGGGGGATGACTTCGCTCCACGAAATATTGCGGAACCTCGCCCTCGTTAATTTTTACCTTTTTCGTCAGAAAATCGACTGTGAATTTCTTTTGCAGGAGTGCTGAGCCTTTGTATTTTTCGTTTGTCAGAATGCTTTCAATCGTGCTGCTGTGCCATTTTTCTTTGCCGCCCGGTGCAGGAGTATTCTGTTTCATGAGTAGCTGTGCAATTTTGCCAGAAGTCAGTCCCTCCATAAAACTGCGGTAGATCAGGCGGACAACTTCCGCCTCTTCCGGAACAACCTCAGGAAGCCCGTCATCGCCCTTACGATACCCCAAGAACCGTCCGTAAGGCATTGTGACTTTCCCGTCCGCCATGCGTTTCCGCTGTCCCCATGTGACATTTTCGGAGATGGAACGGCTTTCTTCCTGAGCTAAACTGGACATGATCGTGATGAACAATTCGCCCTTGGAATCCAGCGTATAAATCTGCTCTTTTTCAAAATAAACCTCAACGCCTTTTTCCTTCAGCTTTCTGACAGTTGTCAAGGAATCCACAGTATTTCGGGCAAAACGTGATACCGATTTGGTCACGATCAAATCGATTTTTCCGTCTAAAGCATCGGCTATCATCTGATTGAAGCCGCTTCTATGTTTTGTATTTGTTGCCGAAATTCCCTGATCCGTATACACATTGACAAATTCCCAGTCGGCACGCTTCTGAATGTATTGTGTGTAGTAAGAAACTTGTGCCGCATAGGAAGTCTGCTGTTCCTCGGAATCCGTGGATACTCTCGCATATCCGGCAACTTTCCGCTTAACCGGAGTATCCAGCGGTGTGAATGTTGCTCTGTCGAGCTTTGCCGGAATCATTGTTACTTTTGACATGATTTACCTCTCTTTCTGCTCTGCTCACCGACTTTTGCTCTCATCTCATCCGTCCAGCTTTCAGAGCGTGAACGGTCTTGCCAATGTGCTGAAATTTGCTGTCCGTCAGTAAAAATAAAGGTCAGTTTATTCGGCTCTGGAACAAGAATTTTTTCAATCTGACTTTCAAAAATCTCTGCATCAAATTCAGGGATTCCAAGTATTTCACAAGTCACAGAAATCAGCGTATTTTCAGGTATCATCTTTGATTTCGGACAATATTTTTTGCCTCTCGTGTTGTAAGTCGCACAGCACCACACAATGCCTGTCGGTGTTGTTTTCCTGCGATAATTTTTACCGCAGCACTGACATTGAATTTTACCCGTAAACGGATAAGCGACGGCAGTCGATTTGTCTGTTGTGAACTTTTCCTGATTCTCCTGCAAACGCTTCTGAACGGCATCAAACACAGTTTTTTCAATGATTGGTTCGTGAACTTCTTCCACATGGAATTTTCTGAGCTTACCGGTATTGACCATTTTTCGCTTTGTCAAATGATTTTCACTGTAGAATTTTTGCAGCATCAATTCACCGCAGTATTTCTCATTGGTAATGATTCGCTTGATTGCATCCCCTGACCATTTGTTTTCAAATTTTGTGGGAATATGCATCTCATTGAGCATATTTGCAATTGCCTGTTTCCCCATTCCCGACAAATAACTGTTGAAAATCAGCTTCACAATCTCCGCCTCTTCCGGAATAATTTCAAGCACTCCGTTACGATTCCTTTTGTAGCCAAGCATGGTGATACTGCTGACTTTTCCTTGCTCAAAATCCCTGCGTATCTGCCACTTTTTATTCTCACTTGCGGAGTAGCTTTCCTCCTGAGCATAAGAACCTAAGAGGGTAAGCATGAATTCGCCGTCTGGACTGATGGAGTGGATATTCTGCTCCTCAAAGAAAACGTCCACACCCAGCTCTTTCAGCTCACGGACGGTTTCCAGCAAAGTGACGGTATTTCGGGCGAATCTTGAAATCGACTTTGTTATGATAAGGTCAATGTTTCCTGCACGGCACTCGGAGAGTAGTTTTTGAAAATTCTCACGATTTTCCTTTGTTCCGGTCAGGGCTTCATCTGCGAAAATGCCGCAGAACAGCCATTCCGGATTGCTCTGAATAAGATCTGTGTAATAGGCAACCTGATTTTCAAAGCTACTCTCTTGTTCTTCCTGCTCTGTACTAACTCGGCAGTAGGCGGCTACTCGTAGCTTTTTCCTTTTGGCCTGTCCTTGAATAAAGGGATTTTCGGGAATTTCCCTAATCACTTTAGTC
>UQXS01000112.1 GCA_900545125.1 uncultured Ruminococcus sp. | reverse complement strand
CAGAAAGGGGATAAAATGAATTTTATAAGATCAGCATTATCAACAGACGCATCCCGTATTGCAGAGATCATTATTACTAATTACCGCACTAATTTTTATCCGTTCTTCCACAATGAATCATTTTATTTCGGAGAGCTGAACGTTATTGATATGGCTTTGGAATATACAAAAGATTCAGAAGCGCTTAATAATACTTATGTATATGACGATGGTATAATAAAAGGAATCATCCGCATTTCCGGCAGCGAAATTGAAAAGTTGTACGTTGAGCCACAATTTCAGAGTTGTGGAATCGGTGCACAGTTATTAGATTTCGCTGTCCGTGAAAAAAATGCGTCATGGCTGTGGGTGCTTGAATATAACATACGGGGAATTGCATTCTATCAAAATCATGGCTTTAAACTGAATGGCGAAAAAATTATTGAAGATGAATGGATTCCGCTTTTGAAGATGTCAAACAAACTCTAAATGTGCTGCTGAATTATTTTTCTACTTAATGCCAGGTTCTAAATAAATATGCAATGATTTATTTAAACAAGTTGGAATTTGGGGAGGAATCTTATGAAATTAGACGGATTTGGTTTATTTGTTAATGATATGGGCAAAATGATTCGATTTTATAGAGATGTCCTCGGTTTTGAAATCAAAGAAGATGAAAACACATCAAATGTATATTTGATAAAGGATGGTACGTTGTTTCTGCTTTACGGGCGAAATGATTTTGAAAAAATGACAAATAGAAAGTACGAATATATAAATAATGTGAATGGTCATTTTGAAATTGCTTTGTATGTTGATACGTTTGAAGAAGTGGATATTGAATATCTTAAAGCTGTCAAAAAAGGTGCAGCATCAATATTAGAGCCTACAACTGAGCCTTGGGGGCAGAGAACCTGTTATATTGCTGACCCGGAGGGAAATTTAATTGAAATCGGCTCGTTTAAAAAACCGTTTAAACGTTAAAATTAAATTTATCAAGTATGTAATAAACCAATATTTTATATGCGCCTGTGGTGAAATTGGCAGACACGCAAGATTTAGGTTCTTGTGCCGAGAGGCATGCAGGTTCGATTCCTGTCAGGCGCACCAGTTAATGCAGAAAAACTGAGCAGCAATCCAGCAATGTCAAATCAAATGTTATAGATTATAATGGTGATATTATGAATTTCTTTTTGGTTATCGCTTTTCTATTTGCCATTGGCAGTGTTATCGGTTGGGGTCTGGAGGTTATTTTTCGCAAATTCTTTTCCGACTCAAATCCTAAGCACAAATGGATAAATCCCGGCTTTCTTATAGGTCCTTATTTGCCGCTGTATGGGTGCAGTTTAGTAATTTTGTTTTTACTGTCACATATGGAAACGTTTTTGCCTATAGAAAATATAGTATTAAGAAAGCTTACGCTTTTTATCATAATGGCACTGGCAATAACGGCTGTGGAATATCTTACCGGTCTGATATTTATTGTAAAAATGAATATCAAACTTTGGGACTATTCTAACAATTTTGGAAATATAAAAGGTATAATATGCCCTACATTTACTTTTTTCTGGTATATATTGAGTGCATTTTACTATTTTCTTATAAATCCTTATATAATTAATACGCTTGAATGGCTTTCAAAAAATCTTGCATTTTCATTTTTTATCGGATTTTTCTATGGAATTTTTATTATCGATCTTGTAAGCTCGGCAAAAGTAATAGATAAAATCAGACAGTATGCTAAAGATAATGAAATAATAGTATTTATAGAAGAACTAAAAAAACAAATATTTACATATAAAGAGAGCAGATCCGAAAGCAGGAAATTCTTATTTGCTCTATACTCGTCGGAAAATTTATTGGAGCATCTGAAAAAATATAAAGAGATCCGACATGAAAACAAAAGACACTTCATAAAGAATCTGGAAAGCATAAAAAAAAAGCATAAGCAGTAAGAATAACTTAGAGTGTGCTCACATAAAATGAACGGTAAAATTACGGCATGAAATTATGCCTGTATTTTTATACATTATATTTAAGGAGATTGTTGTTTGAATAAAAATAACAGACCTGAGATAGCAGCGTAAACGGGTGGTTTGCGAATACTGCTATCTGACACAAACCTCCCGTTGCGTCACAACATTTCAGGAGGAAAAACAATGAATAAAAATGACTATATTATCCGTTTGGAAACAGAGAAAGACTATCGTGAAGTTGAAAATCTTGCCCGTGAAGCATTCTGGAATTTAAGCGTCCCCGGCTGCAATGAGCATTATTTTATCCATATGATGAGAAAGCACAGGGATTTTATTCCGGAACTTGCTCATGTCATTGAAATCAATAAAAAAATAATTGGCTGTATTATGTATACCAAAGCCGAGCTTGCAGATGAAAACGGCAATATAAAACCAATCGTTACTATGGGACCTATTTGTATACACCCTGATTTTCAGCGCATGGGATACGGTAAGACTCTCCTTGAGCATACATTTGAAATCGTAAAAGAAATGGGATATGACGTGGTTATAAATTTCGGTAATCCTGATAACTATGTTGCCCGTGGCTATAAAAGCTGCAAAAAGTACAATGTGTGTTTTGAGGGCGATGTTTTCCCCGCTCCCTTGCTTGTAAAGGTACTCAGCGCTGACGCTCTTGATGGCAGAAAATGGTTCTATCACCCCAGTAATGCTGATGAGCCATGCAGCGATACTAAGGCTGTTGCGGAATTTGACAAGCTCTTTCCGCCTAAGATCAAGGCATGGCAGCCAAGTCAGGAAGAATTCTACATTCACTCTCATTCAGTTATCAGATAATAACGGATAAAATTCAGCCGGCAGTTTTTACTGTCGGCTTTGTACTAATGGGAGGGAAAAATGAAAATCTTTCAGGTGGATATTGACTGCACTCGTGATACTAACGATATATCGGTTCCGGAAAATACTTTCAAACTCTATTTTTTTAAAAAACCAGCGAAATATTCAATAAACGGCAGTGAAATCAGTGTCCCGGCAAATTCTGCAATGTTACTCGGCGCAGGCGGAAAAAAAGATCTGCACTTTCCGCCAAAGCAGGATCTGAGATTTGACTGTATAAGTTTCTCTCCCTCAACTGCCGACAGACAATTTATGGCATCCATAAAACTGCCTGCAAATACTCCGGTCAGATTAAAGGATGAATTTCCCATGATCTCATCACTTATAGAAATAAAAAACAACTTCGTCCGTCAGGGAACTTACACGGATACTCTCCTTGAACTGCACATGAAAATAATATTCGTGCTGATAAGTGAATTCCACACTGACTTTCCCACACGCAAGAAGAGTCTTATCCCAAAATATTCGGAACTTAAAAAAATTCGCCGTTCAATATATGACAATCCTTCGCTGGAGTGGAATGCAGCGGATATAAGCCGCAAACTCGGAATAAGCCGCTCATATCTGCATCGTCTGTATACAGAAGCTTTCGGCGTTACATTTATCCGTGACGTTATAGAAAGCCGGCTTGCACGAAGCTGTGAACTGCTGACATCGACCGATCTCTCCGTCAGTGCTGTTGCAGAAGAATGCGGATATGAAAACGATTCCTATTTTATGCGCCAGTTCAAGAAATACAAGAACTGCACGCCCTCAGAATACCGCAGAATGGCTGAGAATAACGATTAAGGAGATACCGCAATGTCTTTATATAAATGCAAAATGTGCGAAAGAGAAATAAAAACAGAACCCGGACAATCTTTGTGTGTATGCAAATTCTGTAAAACGTCACAGACACTTCCCGTTTCGGACAAGGATGACATAACTGCCATACTTAACCGAGGAAATCATCTCCGGCAGATACGTGAATTTGACAAGGCTGCCGACTTATACAAAAATCTGCTCAGACATATACATAATGATCCGGAAATATACTGGCAGCTTGTTCTCTGTCTGTACGGTGTGCGCTACAAATCAGATCAGGAAATCGGCTTTATGATCCCGGAATGCCGGAAAATACGATATAAGTCTGTTTTGTGCGATAAGGCATTTCTCGAAGCAGTAAATAAAAGCGAACCTCAAAGACGCAGTGAATACCGCAAGGAAGCGGAATATATTGATGTTATGCAGAAAAAACTCATTGAAAATTCCGAAACAGACACGTCATTCAATGAAGAATCTGAAGATCCTCTGACAGCGGAAGATCTGATACGGCGTGGCAATCTATGCCTTGAAAAGCGAAAATGGGCACAGGCTTATGGATATTTTCAGCGTGCTGTCGCTGTATCTCCGGATGAACCGTCTGCATATCTCGGAAAACTTCTCGTCGAATGCGAACTTGACGATCCGGCAAAGATACCTGAACTGAAATGCGATCTTTCTTTCAGCAGCAGCTACAGAACAGCAGTCCGTCTGGGATGTCAGGAACTTGAAATGCTGAACAGACAGGCAATTTTCAACAGCGCCGTCCGGATGATGGATTCTGCCCGTAATTCAGAAGAAATCTCAAAAGCAAGGGAACTTTTTTTAAAATCCGGAGACTGCAAAAATGCCGGAATAATTCTCGAAGAATGCAGGCGCAAAACGGAATCTTTCAAGGAAGAGGATTACCGGAATGCCTGCCGTATGCTTGCAGACAGCGTATCCTATGAGGAAACCGAACAGGCAAGGAATATTTTTATCAGACTTGAAAATTATAAGGACAGCCCTGTTAAAGTTCAGGAGTGTACCGACCTTCTGCTCCGGAATGATTACACACTGGAAGATGACTACAGAAAAGGCATTGAACTGCTTGCAAATGCCGAATTTCACAGCGATTATGACAATGCTTCACGTATTTTCAGAAGTCTGTCCGACTACAAGGACAGTCCCCGGATGCTGAAAAAATGTCTCATCAGACGAAGATTACTCTCCTTTTCCGTCATCGTCAAAATGATGTTTATTGCAGGTGTCTGCTACGCCTTTCCACGGCTGATCGAAAAAATATAAGGCGACACTATGTTTTAACCATATTGTAACTGAATTTCAATTTTTTTGTAAAAATTCAAAAAAAAGCTTTACAATCCGGATTTTTTGTGGTATAATATATAACAATTGGAAATAATACCTGTTCAGCATCTTATCTGCACATAAAACGCTGAACAGACTCTAAGGAGAGATTCTTTTATATGAACAACGGTAATAAGCGCAGAGACAGGCGCAGACAAGGCGCTTCTAAAAAATACAGAGTCAGATACGACCGTATCGCTGCTGCTGTTCTCGTACTTATTGTTCTGATAGTTATACCCGCTTCCTGCATGAAAAGCTGCAAAAACGGGAAGAAAGACAGCAAAAAAACGCAGCAGGATAAAACTTCTGCTTCTGACTCATCAGATATCAGCGATACTACCAGCGGAGACTCTGACTCAGCTATTATAGATAATCTGACCACAAGCGACGATACTAATTCTATTCTTACTTCTTCCGATAAGACCAATACAACAGCTGCGGAATATATCACGGAAAATCATTCTTCCAGTGATCTTAACTGCGGAAATCTGATTCTGATAAATCAGGCTCATCAGTATACTTTCCCTGAATCGGATTCCGAGCCTGTTACCCTTTACGATCATATCAAAACCGATTTCTACAGTGTCAGCGATTATGTAATGCGTCTGGATTCTGAAACTATTAATCAACTCAACAATATGATGGAGGCTTTTTATAAGGAATCCAACAATAATGATATTATGATAATCGGCGGATACAGAACACTTGAAGAACAAAATGATAAATATTACAGCGGAAGTTCACAGTATCAGGGCGGATATACAGACTATCATTCCGCAAAAACCTTTGATATGGGAATTTTTCCCAAGGACGGTTCAAGCTCCGGATTCTACTCACCTACCGGAATCTATACATGGATTGACGAACACGCCGCCGATTACGGCTTTATTGTCCGTTATCCGGAAGGCAAGGACAGCATTACCGGAGAAGCTCCGAGAACGCAGACATACAGATACGTTGGCATTCCCCATGCTTCTTACATAAGAGAAAACAATCTGTGCCTTGAAGAGTATATCGACAAGGTTAAAGAGTATAATAGCAGTAAGCCTTTAGAGGTCAGCGTTGGTTCTGATGTTTATCATGTATATTATGCTCCGGCAAGTTCGGGCAGTGACACGGCAGTTCCCGTTCCTGCAAACAAAACATATACCGTTTCCGGAAATAATTCTGACGGTTTTATTGTGACAGTAAACATGAACTGATCTCATAATCTGATTTCATATAATACAGAATACCAACAAGAAACAAACAGTATTTCTGTTTCCGGTTTATTTCAGGCAACACGGCAATGATTTTGCGGTGTTGCCTTTATCAAAAGGAGATTAAATTGAAAAAATTAACAGCATTATTTCTTGCTGCTCTCCTTGCGTTCCCGTTTTATTCATGCGGAAAAGATGACAAGGGAAGCGGCGCAAATCATATGTATGACGTCCCTCTTTCGGGAAATCCGCAAAGTCTTGATCCTCAGTTTGCCAACGATTCATCCTCAAATACGGTAATAAAAAATCTGTACAGCGGTCTCGTTTCTGCCGGCGAAAACGGAAATATATCGTGCTGCAATGCCGAAAGCTATACCATATCTTCCGATAATCTGACATACACATTTGTCCTGCGCAAAGATAACTACTGGTTTTTCGATACTAACGGTGACGATGTTATCGGCAACGACGAATATTTTCCCGTAACTGCACAGGATTATGTTTTTGCTTTACAGCGTGTTCTTGATCCGAAAATGCAGTCGCCTTTTACCTCGGATTTCATGTGCATAAAGAACGGCAGCAAAATAATAAAAGGAGAAGCAGAACCGGAAAGTGCCGGAATATCTGCTCCGGATGATTATACTTTGGAAATAACTCTGGAATATCCTTGCGCCGAATTTCTGGGAATGCTTTCCACGGCAGCCGCTTTTCCATGTAACCGTGAATTCTTTAACTCAACAAAAGGACGATATGGTCTTGACGATAAATCTGTTATGTCAAACGGTGCTTTTTATGTAAGACAATGGTTCTTTGACCCTTACGGAAACCATAATATCCTTTATATGAGGAGAAACGAAATAAATAAGAACGAACAGTTTCAGATTCTTCCGACTTATGTAAGTTTTACTATTCAGGATTCGGAAAGCGACATCCGTAAACTCTTTAAAGAAGAAAAAATCGAATGCTTTTCAACGCTCAGCAATTCTTACAGCAAGAAAAAATACTCGATCAAAAGCAGTCCTGCCATAACCCTTGGACTTATATTTAATCCGAATGACAAGTACTTTTCCAATGTAAATCTTCGCAAGGCACTGGCTTACTCCATTGATTACAGCAGTCTCAGTGAGCGTATCGGAGACGATACCGAAACAGCTGCCGGAATTATTCCGCCTGCGGTAAAAGTTGCAGGAAGAAGCTACCGTGAACTTTCCTCTGACAGCCAGTTCAGCCTGTATGATCCGGAACAGGCAAAAAAATATTTACAGGATGCCAAAAGTGAACTTAATATAGGTTCTGTTGAATCGGTAAAAATACTGGTAAATGCCGAAACAGCCGATTCCGGAGATCTCCATATTCTTTCGCAGTCATGGCAGGAAAAACTCGGAATATATATCGGCATTGAAGATGTCACTGCCGCCGAATTTGATAAGCGTATTTCTGATGGCGACTACAGCATTGCTCTCTATCCGCTTAAAGGCAACATTGGCAGCGGACTTTCAGTGATAGATCAGTTTGAAAAGACCGACTGTCTAAAAAAGATTATCGGCGATTCTTCGTTTACTGAAACGATCCTTAAATGCGGAGATATTCAATCGCTTGTTGATACGTA
>UQXS01000111.1 GCA_900545125.1 uncultured Ruminococcus sp. | reverse complement strand
GCGGACGTCATACTCCTTTCTTCAATAACTACAGACCTCAGTTCTATTTCAGAACAACAGACGTTACCGGTGTTGTTACACTTCCTGCTGATAAGGAAATGTGTATGCCAGGCGATAACGTATCAATGGACGTTGAGCTTATCACTCCTATCGCTATTGAAGAAGGACTTCGTTTTGCTATCCGTGAAGGCGGCAGAACAGTAGGTTCAGGCGTTGTTACAGCTATTAACGAATAATTTTTGACCAAACGATAATTAACAGGTCAGTCGGATTATTTCTGACTGACCTGTTTTTACTACAGACAGCATTACTGTCGGAAAATGATAGAGGATTATAAAATGTCTTATATACTCCAGACGAATAATTTAACTAAGATCTACGGAAAAAAGAATCTCGTTCTTAACTCCGTAAGCATGAACGTTCCAAAAGGTTCAATTTACGGTTTTGTTGGAAAAAACGGCGCAGGCAAAACAACCCTGATGCGTGTCATCAGCGGACTTAATAATCCAACCAACGGAGGATATTCACTTAACGGCGTTGATTATAAGGACAGCAAGGTCAACGAGATCAGAAAAAAAATAGGCGCTGTTGTAGAAACACCGTCTATATATCTTAATATGAACGCAAGAGACAACCTTCTGCTTCAATACAAACTTCACGGAATGGAACCCACCGGACTTAACGACCTGCTTAATCTGGTCGGTCTGCCCGATACCGGCAAGAAAAAATCAAAGGATTTTTCACTTGGAATGCGTCAGAGACTCAGTATCGCATTTTCGCTTGTCTCCAATCCGGATTTTCTCATACTTGACGAACCGATCAATGGCCTTGATCCGGAGGGAATCAAGGAAGTACGTGATCTTCTCATAAAATTAAACACCGAACGAGGAATAACCATTCTCATTTCAAGCCATATCCTTGACGAACTTTCCAAGCTTGCTACGCATTACGGATTTATTAACAAAGGGCAATTAATTAAGGAAATGAGCAGCGAGGAGCTTGAGCATAACTGCAGAAAGAAAATATCCCTCACTGTAAACAGCACTGAAAAGCTTGCTCCTGTTCTTGATAAAATGGGAATTATATACACAATTTTTTCTGAATCAACGGCTGAAATTTATTCGCACGTTGAAATCACTCCACTTGTTCTCGCACTCGCAGAAAACGACTGCAATGTAATTACCATGAGTGAGAATAACGAAAGTCTTGAAAGCTATTTTATCAGACTTATAGGAGGTATTCAGAATGTTTAATTTACTTAACGAATCATTTTCACGTCTCAAAAAAGACCTTACTTTCAAAGTATGCCTCATTATTGTACTTGCAATACCTGTGCTTATCATTTCAATGGAAAAAATACTGCTCAATATATTTAATGAAAATCCTTCTGGATTTAACGCTGCCAACGAATGTCTCTTCATGATGACCGGTATGCTTCCCCTTTTCATAGCAATAGCAGCAGGATTTTTCATTGCAAGCGATTTTAAGCAGAATACTGTACGAAACAAGATTATCTGCGGCTATTCCAGAACATCTATTTACATGGCAAACTGGATAACCAGCGTATGTATCACGCTCATTTATCATATAGCCTCAACAATTGTTTCAATGGCAGTCGGTTCGATTCTTTTTGAACCCGGAGAAATCTTTACAAAAGTAAACATTTATTACTCGCTTGTCTGCATTCCGGTACTGATTTCATTCACATCTATCACAGTTACGATGACAATGATGCTCAAAAACGCAGCCGGAGCTATTTTCTCGTACTTTATCCATGAGATATTTGGACTTTTCAATATTGTCATCATTCTTCTTAACAATGAGGTACTTAAAAAATTCCTTTGTTATTTCCTGCCATCAAATCAGCTTAATATGATAGTTTCCAGAAATTATCTTGCAGCCGATTTGTCAATAGACGACACCGAAGAAATCATGTCTGTTGCAAGATATGCTATTCCAAAGGGATTCGATGCTGCTGCGCTTCCGATTTACGCAATAATATTAATTGCAGCCGTAACAGCTCTTGGAATATGGCATTTCAACAAAAAGGACGTTAAATAAATCAAAAACGACTGAGCGAAAAACTCAGTCGTTTCTTTATTTATTATTTTTTGATCCACTCATCTAACGACGGAAAGTTATCAGTATTACCGCCTGATGAAAGTTCGGTGTAGTATTGCAGGATATATGTTGCGTCAGATCCGGTTATGATTCCGTCACCGGTGACATCTGCTGCCTTGAACTGAACATCATCAAGACCGTCGTCCTGTCCGGAGCTTATATTTGTATACGCCTGCAAAACATATGTTGCATCTGAACCGTTTATAATTCCGTCTCCTGTAACGTCGCCGAGAGTAACATTCTGTTCCAAAGCCACAAAAGTTCTATTATATTTTTTAGCATATGCTTCAGCAGTTGAGCCGCTGTAACCCCTTATTTCACCGATATAGATTGCGTTACCGTCATCATCTCTGTCAGTTGAATTGCAAATAGTCCAATCAGAATCTTCAATTACACATTCAGGATTTAAAATAGTTATTGATTCAAGGCTTGTGCATTCATGAAACGTCATTTCGCCGATACTCGTAACCGAATTGGGAATAGTTATGGATTCAAGACTTGTGTTTTCCCAAAACACAAATTCGCCAATGCTCATAACTGAATTTGGAATTATAACGTCACCCGAACAAGTTGTTCCATCAATAAGAATATCGTTTACAACTACTAATGAATCTTCTTTTTGTCTGTTTTCAAGCCACGGAGTGCTACCAAATGCCATCCTACCGATACTCGTAACCGAATTGGGAATAGTTATGGATTCAAGACTTGTGCAGCCCTGAAACGCATACCCACCGATACTCGTAACTGAATCAGGGATAATTATTGATTCAAGACTTGTGCAGCCGTAAAACGCATCCTCACCGATACTCATAACTGAATCGGGAATAGTTATGGATTCAAGACTTGTGTTTTCCCAAAACACAAATTCGCCAATACTTGTAACTGAATCGGGAATAGTTATTGAAGTAAGACTTTTACAGTTGCGAAACGCATAATTACCAATACTCGTAACGGAATTTGGAATATTTATAGAGGTAAGGCTGCTACAGTACTCAAATGCATCTGCGCCGATACTCGTAACGGAATCAGGAATAGTTATTGATGTAAGATCTTCATAATAGAAAAACGCACTACGGGCGATTCTCTTAACAGGAAGACCGTTTATTTCTGAGGGTATAGTAATATCAGTATCACTACCGTTATAACCTGTTATTTCGTAAAAGTAAACGGATTTGTGTATAACAAAATCTCCATAAGTTTCATCTTCGCTTGATGCGTTTGCGGTTGTTATTGTATCTGACACTATTGCCGGAAAGTTTCCGGCACTTACTCCCATGACAGAAACGGCAAGGAGTGAAGCCATAATCCTTTTGATTTTCATTGTTAAACCTCCTAAAAAATGTTATCATAATTATAACATTTTTGATAAAAACGGTCAATGATAATACTCAACAGCATATTTTAACTTTTTCTTTTTTTTTTTTTTTTTTTTTTTGATAATTTTCACAAAAAATAACCGAGTTATCTGAATGTATATTAATTTTCATACTTTTCTGATAATTATACAGGTAATATTATCTTCTCCACCGTTTTTAAGAGCAAGTTCCACAAGACGCTGAGCTGCAAACTCGTCGCCGTATTTCTGCATCATCCAGAGAATTTCTTTATCGGTACACATATCCGTCAAACCGTCGCTGCACAGCAGAACCTCTCCCCTGCTCAGATCAAGCTGTTCGCAGGCAAGAGCTTTCAGTCCTATATTTTCGCTGTCCACGCCCAGAAAAGCAGTTATCTTGTGGGAATCCGGACTAAGCCTTGCCTCCTCTTCACTGTAGATATTGTCCCGCAGTTTTTTTGCAGCCACTGTCTGATCTTCGGATATCTGCCGCAGGTCACTGCCGCTCCGGTAATATATGCGGCTGTCGCCTGTGCTGAACGGATATACCATATCCTCCCTGACGCAAGCCATAACGAATGTACTTCCGCTCATATCCGCACTGCGTTCCCATGCCATGCGGCATATCCTGCGATTTGCTTCACGGGCATACTCATTTACCGCATTATGCAGATCTTTCAGTTCTGATTGTTTTATTCTATCCGAAAATTCTCCCATTGTACGGACGGCGATCTCAGAAGCAGCATCCCCGAACTGCTCTCCGCCCATACCGTCGCAGACACCGAAAACATAGCGGTCGGAATGGTTCAGTACCTTGTGACCGCAAAGTTCGGATACCTCACGTATTCCAAGAATATCGGCGTAAAAATTATCCTCATTGACATATCTTACCCTGCCCTTATTTGAAGCTATGCTCACAAAAACCGGGTGTATTTTTAATTTATTTAATTTTCTCATATTCCCCTCCGTTTACATTATTTATTATATTATATCATATCTGCACCGTTATAATCAAGAAAAAGCCATGCAAAATACTTGATTTATTTGCGTTAATATGTTATAATTAATTAATCATTAACAAGAAACAAGGTGCTGATATGAGCGATATTCATGAAATAATCAAAAATCAGATAAAACAGCCCCTATGGGATAACTGGTACATAAAAGGAGAACTGGGCATAGGCGGTTCAGCCGTTGTTTATCGGATAGAAGCCAAAAGAGAAAACCGCACTGATGTTTCCGCTCTGAAAGTCGAACCGATCATCGCCGACGAATCCGTATACGTTGACGAAGCACGCCGCATGGAATATCTTGAAAGAAAACGGCGTGAAGCTGAAAACGAAACCACTATCATGTACAAGCTGCGTTCATCGCCTAATATCGTGCTTTATGAGGACGAGAGCATAAAACCCCTTATAGTGGATAATAAACAGATTGGCTACTATATCATGATACGTATGGAATGTCTGACCTGTCTCCAGAAAATAATGAAGAACCGGACTTTCGATGTTTCGGAAAAAAACGTCCTGAAACTCGCCATAGATATAGGAAACGGAATCAAAGCTGCCCACGAACTGGGAGTTATCCACCGTGACATCAAACCCGGAAATTTCTTTGTATCGAGCAGCGGAGTATACAAGCTCGGCGATTTCAACATCTCAAAAAAATCAGTATCAACACGTTCATTTGCCGGTACTGAGGGCTATATTGCGCCGGAAGTCTACTATGCACGCTACGGAAGCGACGGCTACACCAAGCAGGCTGATATCTATTCTTTTGGTATTTCTCTTTACTGCATGATGAACAATTATCAGTTTCCGTTCGGCGATATGTATCTGCCGGAAGAAGCCATAGAAAGACGTATGAAAGGCGAAAATCTTCCAAGACCTAAAAACGCCTCCGTACCGTTTGCAAAGGTCATTCTGAAAGCCTGTGCTTTCGATCCGGCTGACCGATACCAGAATATAACAAATATGCTCCGTGATCTCATGGCAATACATGACGGCAGTCCGGTGATAAGTTCTCCTCCCCCCTCGCCTGTTCAGGCAGCTGCGGCAGGAGTTTATCCCCCCGTCTCACCTGCAGGCTACGGAGGATATTCCCAACAGCCTGTTCAGCAGCCCGTCAACAATTACGGCGGATATCCGCAGCAGCCTGTCAATCAGCCGCCAAATTATCCGTCAGGCTATCAGCCTGTAGAACGAGTGAATGATAACTCGGCTATACCAAAGATCCTGCTTGCCTCCGGTATTTTCATACTGGTAGTGATACTGGCAATATTGGTGATATTCCTTGTCTGCCAGCAAAAAGATGATTCTTCCGGCGACGATGATCCGGTTGTTGTTTCTCCTGAAACTACAGCCTCAGAGGAAATAACAGAGCCGGATGTCCCCGAAGAAACGGAAGATCCCACTGCTGCCGCCACGGAAAAAGCAACAGAAACAACTACGGCAGCAACGACAGCAGCTGCTACAGCAGCAACGACAAAGCCTGCCGAAACTACTACGCAGGCTGCTGAAACTCCGGAAATACCGATACCTTCAAATGCAAACGATGCAGCATCTGCCAATATTATCAATGGAGGCTATGTGACATCAGACGGAAACACGCTGTACTACTCAACAGAAGCCGGATGTATCTATTCCGAATCAAACGGTGAAACAAAAGCCATTTATAACACCAGAGCAAGCTATATCAATCCCGTCGGAGACAGTTTGATTTTCTGCAACTGGAGCAGCGGAAACTATATTTGCAGCATCAAAAAGGACGGCAGCGGCTTTAATATCCTGCATTCTGCATACTGCTACGAGCTTACATATTATGACGGCTGGCTGTATTTTTCAGAAATGACCGACCCTGACAATCCTGCTGCAGGCAACTATATATGCCGTATGAAACCAGACGGTTCCGGTTATACCAGACTGTTACAAGCGCACTGCTGGTATATGAACGTTGCAGACGGAAAGATCTTCTTTGTAAACTACAACAACAACTATTCGCTTGACGTCATGAATGTAGACGGCAGCGGTCATACATCCATGATGAGTTCAGTTTCAGATCTGTGCATATCGGGCGGCAGGATATACTATTCCTCAAACCGTGACGACAGGTGGCTGTATTCCATGAATCTTGACGGTTCAGACAACAAGCTTATCAGAGACGGCTACACAAAATGCACGAATGTATACGGCAATATGATTTACTGTGTCGACGAAAACGATCATCTTCTGGTCATAGATTTACAGAACAATTCCGGAGTAATTTATCCGCATCTTGGCTACATAGGATTTCCGGTAGTTGTCAATTCAAATCTTTATTCAATGGATCAGGACGACAACGTAAGAAAATTTTCACTTAACTAAAAGAACAGCGGCACCGGAAGAAAATTCCGATGCCGCTGTCCTTTTAAGGGTGGTTTATATGAAAATGAAGATGTCTTAATTAATATCGGACTCTGAACTGCCGTTTCGTCCGTAACCATTCTTTTTGTCAGGTCTTTCAGGCATTTGTTCCGGATCAAAACCCTCAGGCATTTCCGGTCTGCCGTCGTCGCCTGTAGGCGGCTGCATCTGACCGGGATCAAATCCGTCGGGCATTTCAGGGAAATCATCTCCGGGGTTTCTGCCGCCAAAGCCGCCGAATCCTCCCATTCCCTGTGAACCGATGGTCGAAACAACATTTTCAGCGGTAAAACTTCCGGCTTCTGTGCTGCCTGCTCGTGATCCGGGCCAGCGTAAACGTGAAGTTTTGTGATCATGCTTCTTCCTAAAGGTCCCTTCGGGAGCATTCCCTTAACTGCTAACTCGATAACCTTCTCCGGCTTCTTCTCGAGCATTTCTCTTAAAGTTGTCTCTTTCATTCCGCCTACATAGTCGGAGTGGCTGTAGTAGATCTTCTGGTCTAACTTCTTACCTGTAACTTTGATCTTGGAAGCGTTTGTTACGATCACGTAATCGCCGCAGTCGATGTGCGGAGTGTAGATCGGTTTGTTCTTTCCTCTTAAGATCTTTGCTACTTCTGATGTCAGACGAACTAATGTATATCCTGTAGCGTCAACTACGTACCATTTTCTCTCAATTGTTGCTGGACTAGCCATAAAGCTCTTCATGGGTTGACCTCCTGTTTGTACTAAATCAATCAATGTTCCTTTATCGTAAAATACTGTCTCCGGGGCTTTGGCTACAGCATTTTCAACCGATGTCACAGTTATACATTATATTATACATGGTCGGGTGTGTCAACCATTTTTCTTTAAAATTTCGATTAAATTTTGCCGAAAAACCTATATTTTATCGTGGTTTTGGCATGGTCCGCTTAATCGTTCCCCGATACACGATCTCAGCCACAACTGCTGCCGCAAACTCCGTGATCCAGAACGCATTCCAGACTGCTCCGCCGCCAAACAAATGACATAAAATAAAAGCGGATGGAAGGATGAC
>UQXS01000110.1 GCA_900545125.1 uncultured Ruminococcus sp. | reverse complement strand
CGGCGACCTGAACTCCGGCATCCACACATTTTTTTATACTTGCACAGATTCCGGTGATAGTATCATAATTCAATCCGGTTTTATTGTCTCCGGCAAGAGCTTCTCCGCTGACTTTCAGCAAAATTCTTTTATAAACTGGTTCCATATAAGCACCTCACAAAAATAGTCTACATATATTTTACACTAAAAATCCATTTATGTAAAGTACATTTAATAAAAAAACTGAAATTTTCTCTGATTTTTTCCGTATTTTTCTTTGCCAATTCTAACCACAGGACAAATCGCTGTCGTTTTTCACAAATTTCAGTCAAAATAATGCATATTTTTTGTTATCAGGCATACTTGACACTCACATCAATTCATGATATAATATAAAAGCTGATTCAAGCAGCGGCAAAATGGAGAGGTATCGAAGCGGTCATAACGAGGCGGTCTTGAAAACCGTTTGACTTAACGGTCACGTGGGTTCGAATCCCACCCTCTCCGCCAATTATATTATGAATGAGCGGTTCTCTCTCGCTCGTCAGTTTGCGGATTTACCCAAGTGGTGAAGGGGCTCCCCTGCTAAGGGAGTAGGTCGGGAAACCGGCGCGAGAGTTCAAATCTCTCAATCCGCGCCAAGCAGATCTTCCATGATCTGTAAAGTTTCGGATGAAGTTTTCTTCATCCGTTTTTTATTTAGAAGGTAATAGATATGCAGATTGTTCTTTGTTCTTTAATTGGTTATCTTTTCGGCAATATCAATGCCGCCTACATAATATCCAAGCTGAAAGGCTTCGATATTCGTGACCGTGGCTCCGGAAATGCCGGAGCATCCAACGTAATCATAACTATCGGAAAGAAAGCAGGTCTTATAACGGCTGTCTTTGACATAACAAAAGCTGCTGTCGCTTCTGCCACTGCCGCCTATCTTTTCCCCCACCTGCGTTACTCACGGATACTCGGAGGTTCTGCCTGTATCATCGGTCATATTTTCCCGTTTCTGATGAGATTCCACGGCGGAAAAGGTCTTGCCTGTCTTGCAGGAATGATATTATCCTATAATCCGCACATTTTCCTGCTGCTCCTTGCTATCGAGATATTCCTCGGTTTCGGACTTGATTACATATGCGTAGTTCCAATCACCGGTTCACTTCTCTTTACAGGCATTTACGCTTTCTTGACCGGAGACGCTGCCGGAACGGTTATCCTTGCTTCCGTTTCCCTTATCATTCTCTATAAACATATAGAGAACCTGCACAGAATACAGCTCGGAACGGAAGCCCACATCAGCTTCCTATGGAAAAAAGATCAGGAAATAGAAAGAATTAAACATAACACAAACTGATAAATCGAAAAGCTCCCCTGCTACGGGAGCTTTTTCAGCGTAAGGAGATGATTCAATGAATACAGATACCTCATATATGACAGAAGGACCGCTTCTAAAAAAAATACTTCTCTACACCTTTCCTATTATTCTTACAGGTATCCTTCAGCTGCTGTTCAACGCCGCTGACCTCGTTGTTGTAGGAAGATGCTGCGGACGTCTTTCCGTTGCCGCTGTCGGTGCTACCGGAGCTATAATCAATCTTATCACAAACCTGTTTATCGGATTGTCGATCGGCGCAGGCGTTACCGTCGCTCACGCTCTTGGCGCAGGACACAGCGAAGATGTCAGCCGTACCGTTCATACAGCGATCCCTACAGCTATAATCAGCGGACTTATCCTTACGGTAGTCGGCGTTGCCGGATCAAGAACATTTCTCCTCCTTATGGGAACTCCGTCGGATGTTATTGACCTTTCCGCCACTTACATGAGGATATACTTCTGCGGAATTACCGCAAGTATGGTCTACAATTTCGGTTCGGCTATTCTCAGGGCAGCCGGAGATACAAAAAGTCCTCTTTATTTCCTGACCGCCGCCGGAATCGTAAATGTTATACTTAATCTTATATTTGTAATCATATTTAAGCTTAATGTGGCAGGAGTTGCAATTGCTACAACCGTTTCGCAGATAATATCCGCTATACTTATTATCCGTGCTTTAATGAAAAGAACCGATGCCTGCAAGCTTTCTCTGAAAAAAATGAAGATCTGCCGCCAGCAATTCATGAAAATTCTACAGATCGGATTTCCAGCCGGAATACAGGGTTCACTGTTTTCAATTTCCAATGTTATCATTCAATCTTCTATCAATTCTTTCGGATCTATCGCTGTTTCCGGCAATTCAGCCGCCGGAAATATTGAAGGATTCGTCTATATGTCCATGAATTCCTACAGCCAGACTTCCGTCAACTTTACCGGACAGAATCACGGCGCAGGCAAGCTTGACCGATTAAAGAAAATTATGGTGATATGTCTTGTTTCTGTTTTCATCACCGGATTTTCCCTTGGTATTCTTGCAAGATTATTCGGCAGACCGCTTCTTTCTATCTATATTCCCGGCGACAAGGAAGCGATCGGATACGGTCTTATCAGAATGACGTATATCTGCATTCCCTACTTCCTATGCGGTCTTATGGATGTAACCACAGGACTTATCAGAGGAATCGGTTATTCAGTACTTCCTATGATAATTACGATAGCCGGAGTATGCGGACTGCGTATAGTATGGATATACACCATTTTCCGCATTCCGAAATATCACACACTGCAAAACCTATATCTTTCCTATACAATCTCATGGGCAGTAACTTTCTTCACGGAACTTATAGTTTTCCTTATTCTCCTGCGTAAACTGAAAAAACGTGCGGTTTCATTACCGGAGAACTGAAATCATCACCATTTTTCCCCTTTAAGAATATAATATAGGGCAGTCTCTGAAAACCTCTTCCGGCAAAAAATCAGCTATGCACGACATTTTCAGAGACTGCCATAAAAATCGAAATGAGGGGTTTTAATGGACATTGCAATCATAATTTCCGCTGTAGTAATGGCTGTAATAGCCGGAATAGAATTTGGCTGTCTTTTCTGCTGTTCAAAACTCAGGATGAGATCCGTTCCGGTCATTGCCGTTCTTCCTGTAACACGGTCGGACGATCATCTCGGACACAAACTGGAATACATGGAAAATGTTCTTACCCGAAAAGCCCATGAAATAGACGGTCTTCTCCTTGTCGCTATAGATGCGGATTCCGCTCAGCTTGATTTATGCAGGGATTTCTGCAATGCCGTTCCGGCTGCACAAATTGCCGATATAAGCGATCTTGAAAAAAAATTGCCCGAAATGTTTGCAATTTATCACGAAATATAGTATAATATAAAAGTCAGAAAGAATTAAGGCAACACCGCACAAAGATTGTGCGGCAGATGCGCAGTCAGATTTTAATCTGTCGGTCAGCCCCTCTGTCAGCTTCGCTGACACCTCCCCTGCAAGGGGAGACCACGTCAGATTGCATAAAAATTTTGCAGGCATACTAACGTACCCCAAGGGCACTTCCTTCGGGCGTATGTTAAGGAATTTTTGTGTAAGATGACGGAAAATATGCAAGCAGATGACGTGCAAAGCCGTCAGGCGTGCTTTGTGCGGTGTTGCCTCAAGTGCTTTTGCTTGACCTTTCACGAAAAATGCTGTATAATTAAATAAAAAACGAAGGAGTAATTATGTCGGAAATAATTGAAATAAACGATCTGACGGCAAAAGAATTATATTTTTACTCGGAAACATCGGAAGTCCGGCTTCTGCGCTGCAATGAACCTGAACCGGGAATATTTATCGCTGAAAGTCCGAAAGTGATCCGCCGTGCTCTCGATGCCGGATATATCCCCTTATCACTGCTGCTGGAGAGAAAATATATCGTCGGTCAGGCTGCTGATATAATAGAACGCTGCGGAGATATTCCCGTTTACACAGCCGATTCAGAGGTTCTCACGTCCATTACCGGATTCAGGCTCACTCAGGGCGTTCTTTGTGCCATGAAAAGAAAAACTGTTCCTGATGCCGCTTTGATATGCAGCAATGCATCACGCATTGCAGTTCTTGAAGATATAATGAATCAGACAAATGTCGGAGCAATTTTCCGTTCCGCAGCCGCACTGGGCATTGACGCTGTCCTGCTGACTTCCGGATGCAGCGATCCTCTCTACAGACGCTCGGTAAGAGTGAGCATGGGAACTGTTTTTCAGATTCCGTGGGCTCATCTGGAAAAATCCTCTGCCGACTATGTGGATACTATCAGGAAAATGGGCTTCTCCACTGCTGCTATGGCTCTTACGGATATCTCTGTTGGCATTGACGATCCGGAACTGAACAGCGAAAAAAAGCTTGCAGTAATTCTCGGCACCGAGGGAGAAGGACTCAGGCAATCTACCATATCTGCCTGCGATTACACGGTAAAGATTCCTATGTCGCACGGTGTTGATTCCCTTAACGTAGCTGCCGCCAGTGCCGTTGCATTCTGGCAGCTCGGAAAGCATTAAGGTGATATCATGTCCGGAATTATAAAATTCTGCAAATCACAGCCTGTTCTTGCGGCTGCCTTTGCCGCTGCACTAATAACAGTCTTCATCATTCCCCCTGATGCGGAATATCTGACATACTGCAACAGAACCGTACTCATACAGCTATTCTGCCTTATGACAACTGTTTCAGGATTCCGCAGCACCGGAATTTTTGAAACAATAACCAATGTTCTCCTTGGACGTGCAGGAAATCTCCGCAGGCTTGGGATGATATTCACATCCATCTGCTTTTTCACCTCTATGCTTGTGACCAACGATGTGGCACTTCTGACTTTTGTTCCGCTTACGCTGATAGTCTACGGCAGAATATCCGACGAAAAAAGCCGTATATATACCATTGTTCTTGAAACGGCTGCCGCAAATCTCGGAAGCATGATAACGCCGTTCGGAAATCCGCAGAATCTTTATATTTATGAAAAATACAGCATGACTGTATGGGATTTTTTCCGGATAATGCTGCCTGCCGGAGCATTATCATTTGTGCTCCTCATGGTGCTGTGCCTGATTCTTCCGAAAACGAAGTGCAGCGCCCGTAACTTTGATTCAAAACCTGTTTCAAAGGGATATTTTTCTGCATATTCGGTTCTTTTCGCAGTCTGTCTGCTTACGGTTTTCCGCATAGTTCCGGATATTGCCTGCCTTGCCGTTACGGTTGCTGCGGTATTGCTTCTTAACCGCCGTCTGCTGCTGAAAGTGGATTACACATTGCTTGCGACTTTTGTATGTTTCTTCGTTTTTGTGGGAAATATCGGCAGAATCGAAACCGTGAACAGCTTTTTCTCTGATATCCTCACCGGACGTGAACTTGCAGTATCAGTTCTGCTTTCTCAGGGGATAAGCAATGTTCCTGCGGCGGTCATGCTGTCAGGATTTACCGATAACGGCAGCGATCTTCTTCTCGGCGTAAATCTGGGCGGACTTGGAACGATAATCGCATCACTTGCAAGTCTGATTTCGTTTCAGTTCTACAGGAAATCGGAAAATGCACACGCCGGACGTTATCTGCTTGTCTTTTCTGCCGTCAATTTCGGTATGCTTGCACTGATGCTCCCCCTTGCGCTTATCGGTCTGATATAATGAGGTGAGATGATGAAAAAGATCACAATAGGAATAACTGCTCACGTTGATGCAGGAAAGACTACTCTTGCCGAAGCCATTCTCTGCAAAAGCGGAACTATCCGCAAAGCCGGACGTGTTGATAACGGCGATTCCGCTCTTGATACAAACAGCATCGAGCGCAGCAGAGGGATAACCATTTTCGCTCATCAGGCTGAATTTACTCTGAATGATACCCGATTTTTTCTCCTCGACACACCGGGACACGCTGACTTCTCCGCAGAAACAGAACGGACTATGCCTGTTCTGGATTATGCAGTGCTTGTTATAAGCGGTACTGACAGCGTCCAGAGCCACACGGCTTCTTTGTGGAAGATGCTGGGGAAATATAACGTTCCTGTATTTATTTTCGTGAACAAAACGGATATCGCAGGAGTTGAAAAACAGAATGTGCTTGACGATCTCAAACGCCGTCTTTCCGGCAGATGTACCGATTTTTCAGGGGATGATTCCACGATATCCGAAAATTCTGCCCTCTGTTCTGACGAACTTATGGAAAAATATTTTTCCGACGGTATTCTTGCAGATGATGATATTGTCCGTGCCATAAGCGAGCGAAAGATATTCCCCTGCTGTTTCGGTTCGGCTTTGAAAATGAACGGAATAGAAGAATTTCTGGATATCCTCAGCCGTTTTACCTGCGAATCTGTACGTAAAGAGGAATTCGGAGCAAAGGTCTATAAGATATCCTATGATGCAAAAGGCAGCCGCCTGACCCACCTGAAAATAACCGGCGGTCAGCTGAAAGTACGGGGCGGAATATCATTCGGGAACGACAACAATGAGGATATAACCGAAAAAATCAGCTCTATCCGGTTTTACTCCGGCGAAAAATTCCGGACGGCAGACTGCGCCTGTGCAGGTGATGTATGTGCCGTCACCGGACTTAATTCTTCATACGCAGGTCAGGGACTGGGATGCGAAACAGAAACTTCCGGATTGTTCGCCGAGCCTGTTATGACATATTTTGTATCAATTCCGGACAATAAAAATATCAACGATGTCCTTGGGGATATGCGCCGTCTGGAGGACGAAGATCCCCAGCTTCACGTTTTGTGGAACGAGCATCTGCGGAAAATACAGATTCAGCCTATGGGAACAGTACACCTTGAAATTCTTACGCAGCTCATACAACAGCGGTTCGGATATGATGTGCAGTTTCTCAACGGGGTTGTCGCATACAAGGAAACCATAGGAAATACTGTGGAGGGAGTAGGGCATTACGAGCCTCTTCGTCACTATGCGGAAGTACATCTTCTTATTGAGCCTCTGGAGCGTGGTTCGGGACTTCAATTTGCTTCGGACTGCTCTCAGGATATTCTCGATACCAACTGGCAAAGGCTTATTCTGACCCATTTACAGGAAAAAACTCATATCGGTGCACTTGTGGGAGCGCCCGTAACCGACATGAAAATAACTCTTGTTTCGGGCAAAGCACATATCAAGCATACCGAGGGCGGAGATTTCCGTCAGGCTTCCTACAGGGCTGTCCGTCAGGGATTGAGACAGGCAGAAAAAATTCTTCTTGAACCATTCTACGGATACGAACTTGAACTTCCTACGGAATTTGTCGGACGTGCCATTGCCGATTTACAGCATATGTGCGCTGATTTTGACTCTCCTGAAAATAAAGGCGATATGTCGGTGATAAGCGGCTCTGCTCCTGTTTCGGAAATGAGCGGCTATCAGGCTGAACTTATAAGCTACACCCGTGGAAGAGGTCGTCTGAGCCTTTGGGCAGACGGATACAGAGAATGTCACAACGCCGAAGAAGTCATTGGCTCTGTGGGATACGACTGTGACAGCGATATTGATAATACTGCCGATTCTGTCTTTTGCTCTCACGGCGCAGGATTTATCGTCAAATGGGATGAAGTTCACAGTAAAATGCATCTTCCCTCTTGTCTGGAAGCAGAAAATAAAAATGAAGTTCCTGCTGAAAAAAAACGGCGATTTTCGGTTTCGGATGAGGAGCTTATGGAGATATTCCAGAGAACATACGGCAAACTGAAAACAGATCCACGCCGTGCTTTCAAAAAAACGAAAGCCGTAACCCTTGACAGTAAACCTGTAAAACTGCCGGATCTCAGTCAGCCGGCATATCTGCTGGTAGACGGATATAACATCATTTATGCATGGGACGAACTAAAAAAAATAGCTGCCGAAAATCTTGATGCTGCACGCAGTGAACTTATAAACATGATGTGCAACTATCAGGGATACGACGGAAGCAAACTTATTCTCGTTTTCGATGCATATAAAGTCAAAGGAAAGCATCGTGATGTGGAAAAATATCTTAATATCAACATTGTCTATACCAAAGAATCAGAAACCGCCGATTCCTATATAGAACGCACTACTCATGAACTTTCACGCAATTATCGTGTAAGGGTCGCAACTTCCGACGGACCGGAACAGCTTATTATATTCGGAAACGGTGCAATGAGAATCCCGGCTGACGAATTTCATAAAAGATATTTGCAAGCCGCTAAAGAAATCCGG
>UQXS01000109.1 GCA_900545125.1 uncultured Ruminococcus sp. | reverse complement strand
CAGATAAAATGCAACCTGTAACAATACCGTCAACTGCCGACGGCAAAACAGTTGTCCGTATCATATACCATTTTCCTGCACCCAACGCCAGTCCGCCCTCACGGTAACTATCAGGAACGGTTTTTAAACTTTCCTGCGTTGTCCTGATAATCGTGGGCAAAGTCATGATCACAAGCGTCAATGCTCCTGCGATCAGACTTGTTCCGAGAGAGCAGAACTGCACGAATATCAGCATTCCCACAAGTCCGTAAATAATCGACGGAATACCTGCAAGAGTTTCTATCGCCAATTCTATCAAATGAACCGCTTTTTTATTTTTTGCATATTCATTCAGATAAATCGCAGCTCCAACGCCCAGCGGAAGAACGATAACAAGCGTTATCAGAATGATGTACAGCGTATTCAGAATATTAGGAAGGATTCCTGTTGTTTCATTTAACAGACTTGGCTTGGAAGTGAGCAGCTCCCAAGAAATATGGGACAAACCTTTCAGAAGAATACATAGAATAATTCCCAATAATACGAGACATATAATACCTGTTGCCGTCCATATCAGACTGTTCAAAATGACGCATTTTATTTTTCTTGACTTTGAAATTTCTTCATTCATTTCATCACTTCCTGTTCTTTTTTACAATCAGATTCAGCACAAGATTTATAACTAAAATAAATACAAATAACACCAATGCTACAGAAAACAATGCCTGTCTTTGTAATCCTGAAGAATAGGACATCTCGCTTGCAACTGCTGTTGTTAGAAAGCGAACGCTTTTAAACAATCCGGGCATATTTGCAACGTTTCCTGCTACCATCATGACTGCCATTGCCTCACCGATTGCCCTGCCGATTCCAAGTACCACCGATGCAAGAATACCACTTTTTGCAGCTGGCAATGTTACCTTGAAAATCGTTTCCGTTTTGGTTGCTCCCAATGCAAGAGAGGCTTCTTCGTACTCTTTCGGTACGGCACGAATCGCTGTTTCCGATACGGAAATAACCGACGGCAATATCATAACAGCAAGAACTATAATTGCCGAAAAAAGATTGGCACCGTCCGGCAGTCCGAAAACTTCACGCACTGTCGGAACAATGATGATCATTCCCACAAGACCGTACACAACAGAGGGAATTCCCGACATCAGGCTGACTGCACCGCTTACAACAGATGCAGTTATTTTGCCTGCTATTTTAGCAAGAAATACCGCACATAAAATTCCCAGCGGAACACCTATTAGAATTGCTCCGAACGTGCCGTAAACAGATGTCAGAATAAACGGCAGAATTCCATAGGACGGTTCAGCGGCTGTAGAAGCCCATTTTGTACCAAAAAGAAAATCCGTCAGACCGATCTCTCCGATTGCGGGAGTTCCCGAAACGACAAGAAATATTGTTATAACCAGCACAAATGCCACAGCAATAAATCCGCATACGGTAAACAGCAAATTCATGCTTTTTTCGAGAAATCCTGAGATTTTTTTCAATTTTCCCATGTTAGCAGCTTCTTTCTTCTGCGTCATATTCAATACTTTACTTTGCAACTGGAACTGCACCTGCCTTTGTGATATATTCGTCAGCATCACTGCTCATACAGAAATCAAAGAAATCTTTCGCTGAACCGGTCAGCTCCTTATCTTTTTTTGTAACAAGTACAAAATTACGCTGAATCTTGTAATCGCCGCTGAGAATCGTTTCATCAGACGGCATAACACCCTCAACGCTGATCGTCTGCACCTTATCGCTGACGGATGCCAGAGAAGCGTATCCGATTGCATTGGGATTGGATGATACAGTCTGCACAACGTCGCCTGTAGATGTCAGTTCCTGCGCATACTTGCAGTTGTCAGCCGTTCCTGTGATAGATTCAAAACCGTCACGAGTACCTGATGCCGCTTCTCTTCCGATACAGACAATAGGCGCATCGTCTCCGCCGACTTCCGACCAGTTGTCAATTTCTCCTGTATAGACCTGTGCTATCTGCTCAACTGTTAAATCGGCAACAGGATTTTCAGGATTGACGATCACGGCAATCCCGTCAATAGCTACGACTGTTTCATTCAAATTTGCCTTTTCCTCATCCTTTAGATTTCGACTTGCAAGACCAATGTCGCAGCGTCCCTCCTGTACTGCCTGAATGCCTGCTCCCGAACCTGTGGGATTATATGTAACCTTTACATCCGAGTTCTTCCCCATATATGCTTCGCTCAGATATCCGATCACCTTTTCCATGGAGGTTGAACCGTCTGTGGATACTGTTTTCTGCGAACTTTCGCCGCAGCCTGTCATTGTTCCCATGGCAAAAACTGCCGCCATTATCATACTGCTCAAAAATTTAGTCGTTTTCATCATAGTGATTTTCCTTTCAAAACTGATATTTCTTTGCCTTTCAGCATATTCAGTATACCGCTTTTTATGTAAAGTCTGAAATCATTCGTATGTAAATTGTATGTTAAGCCTTGTTATTTTTTCGCGTCAGAAGAAATCCGCTGGTGATTGCAGTCAGCGGCGCAACAGTAACAAGTCCGAATGAACCTACAATTGTATGAACGATCTCAGAAGCAACGTATTTGTAATTCAATATGAACTCGATTGGCGTTCCCTGTGCCATGAATACCATAAGAAGTGCGATATAACTTCCCGAATAGGCAAGCAGGAGCGTTGTTGTCGTTGAACCGCAGGCAGCACGTCCGACAGAAAATCCGGAACGAATCGCTTCCCATGCTGAAATATCAGGTTTTTTCTGCACAAGCTCGTATACAGAAGAACAAATGTCAACAGATAGATCCATGACTGCACCAGACGACCCCAAAAAAATAGACGCCATAAAAATACTTGTCAAATTAAGATGCTGATAGCCTGCATACAGCAGACTTTCACTGGATTCCATAACAGCACCGTGAATCCGAAACAGATCTGTAAAAACAATGCCAAGTATCGCCGTAACCGCTATTCCGAGAAAAGCACCTGATACAGATGCAAGGCAGCGTTTGTCAAATCCGTAAATCAGACTGAGTATGATCGTTGTCATAAGCAATACGATTCCGATAGACAGCCATATCGGATTCCAGCCTTTCAGCATACATGGTACAAGAACTTTCCACATAAGCAAAATCGTTGTAATAAAGGACAATATCGCACGAATTCCTGTTTTTCCCGCAAACAGTATGAGAAGCAGCAAAAAAAGCATTGCAAGAATCAATTCCTTATCCAGCCTGTAGTGATCTATCATGGTAACGGCTGTAATAACATCATGATCATGACTTATCACAATAAATGCCGTATCTCCATTTGAAAAGATTTTATCCTGTGCCAAAGAACCATTTAATCTGTTAACGGCAGTCACTACTTCTCCTTTGAATCTGCCGCCGAGAATTTTCACCTCACATCGCTGTTCACCTGTTCTGAGCAAACCATTATCTATAATGTCACTGTTATCAGCAGAAATGACTTCAGCCTTAACTCTTTCAGCATTCTGATAGGTAAGCTTTCCCTCATATCCTGTGGGAATCATCATAAGCACGATAATCAACAGTACAGAAAAAATAACAGGAGTGCTATTTTTCCACGAAAATTTCATTTTCTTCATATTTTCACTCCAATTAAAACGGAGAGCCAGGTGCTCTCCGTTTCATATATATTTAAGGAAGCCAATGAACTTTAAAAATTATTTTACATCAAGCAGCTCTGCCATTTTATGATAAATATCAGTATTGTCATAGTAGCCGTCAAAGTTTTCCGCACCTGCTCCGTCAGCGAAAACACCTACAGGCAAACCTGTATGCGAATAACTTGTAAAATCTATGCCAGACTTGTTGTTTAAGATGTGCGTAATGGTAACACTGAATGGATTATAAGTTCCGTAAAGCACATACTGTTCCTGAGAATATTTTTCTGAATCGTATTCTGTCATAGAGAGTTCATATGCGTCTTTCAAACGTTCAACTTCGTAGTCCGTGAGAACCAGCCGATCGTTTTCATAACCTGAAAGCTTTAGACCGAAAAGTTCTTCAACATCTTTCATAGCGTCCTCAAAGGGAGTATTGTTTTCTTTGTATTTCGCAATGTACTGCTCGTCAAACTGTGCAAACGAGATTTTCTGACTGCTTAAATTTGTGAGATATGTATCATAATCTGTTCCTGCAAATCCGATGGAAAGTCCGCCTGTTTCGTGGTCGCCTGTAACAAGAATCAGAGTTTCATCAGGATGTTCGACAGCAAAATCAATGGCAACCTGTACGGCATCCGCAAATGCAAGCGTATCGTTCACACTTGAACCTGCATCATTGGCATGGCACGCCCAGTCGATTTTTCCGCCCTCGCACATCATGAAAAATCCTTCATCATTATCAAGGACTTCAATTCCCTTTGCCACATAATCAGAAAGTCCCCATTCGCTGTCAGTACGGTCAATCTCGTAGTTCATGGCATCAGAATCAGCAAGATGCTCATCAATCAGAATCACCTTTTCATCAGCAGGAGTAATCTTCTGAGCGTCTGCCTGTGTATATGTCACCTTGTAACCTGCTTTTTCTGCAAGATCATACAGATTCTCCTTGTCATCCTCTGAACCGGTAACTTTTTTCAGACCGCCTCCGGCAAAATACTCAAAGCCCGATTCCACAAGTTCCTGTCCGATCTCATAGTAATTATTTCTGCTTGCCTGATGTGCATAAAAAGCCGCAGGAGTAGCGTGATTCAGATTTACGGAAGAAATAATGCCGACTTTCCAGTTCTTTTGCTTATGCAGTTTTTCAGCAATAGTTTCAAATTCTTCTGTGCCGCTGATATCAACATTGATCATGCCTGAATATGTTTTATTACCTGTGGCAATTGATGTAGCGGTTGAAGCCGAATCAGGTGCAAAGCTGCATGAGTCAAAGGTAATTGCAGAACCCTCCGTTTCAAAATTCATAAAGTTCAGCTTTTGTGAACCGTCAAGAACCGCACCGTTTCGTTTCTCATAGTCAATACTTGGCTCTGCCTGTTTGTAATCAGAGTCGGCACACGCCCCCAGATAATCAGAAGCTGCCTGAAACTGAGGATAACTCATACCGTCTCCGATAAAAAGAAATACATATTTCGGTACATTCCCTTCATCTGACAGTAGATTAGCTGTCCCTTCAGAAACTGTTGAAACCTTTGTGCTTTGTATGGATGTTTGACTATCTGAAATCATGTTTTCAGTATTCTTTTCAGAACATCCTGTCATGATTCCCACTGTAGCTGTTGCAGCAAGCATCACAGCAGATACAATTTTTTGTGTTTTCATTATCAACACATTCCTTTCATCTTTCATTGCCTTTCAGCATATTCAGCATAACACTTTTCATGTAAAGTCTGAAATCACTTGTATGTAAATTGTATGCAAAACCGCTATGTCAGGATTGATGTGCTTTAAAAGTAACAACAGAAAAGCAATATTGGAATAGATGAAAATAATGTTTCATTTAATTTAGCAACATAAAACGCAAGGTTGCATCGACCCTAAAATGGGTGCAAAAGAAAACTCTAAGCCCTGAAAAGCAGGATTTAAACCTATTTTCGAGGTAAATATCTCCCCCCTACTCAGACAACAGAAAACGGCACTTTTCAGAAAGTGCCGATACTGCGTTGTTTTCAGGGTATAAAAATGCACCCCTATTTTGTATCAAAATAAGGGTGCAGGTATGTGACGAGTAGTCTACTACTATTTTGACACAAAATTCCCCTAAAATACGTTGATTTTCTTATGCACGCTTATTTTGATACAATTTCTTTGAAAGTAGACTAAAAGTACATTTATATACAAATTTCCGAAAAAACCTTGTATTTTTTTATTAGATATGATATAATTAGTCTATTGAAGAAATCGTATTTGCATCAATTCAAGTAGTCAAAGTGTGCAATATTCATTAAGAGGAAACAATCATGAGCGAAAGAAAAGTAGTAACAATCCCCGTCAGTCATAAGTTTGAACGACTACGCAAAGTAGGCGTATATTGCAGAGTTAGCTCCGTTCGGATGGATCAGCTTCGCAGTATGTCTGCACAAACATCTCATCTGACAAGAACAGTATTAAACAGTCCAAGATGGCGGCTTGTTGATATTTACCTTGATTTTCATTCCGGCTTGGATGATAACAGACCGGAGTTACAAAGATTGATAAATGACTGCAAGGATGGAGTTATTGACACCATTCTCACAAAAAGCGTTAGTCGCTTTGGGCGTAATACAGCTGAAACAATAAGTCTGCTAAGAGAACTCAGAGCAATTGGTGTAAGAGTAATATTTGAGAATGAGGAAATTGATACTTCTAAATATGAAAGTGAATTTTTGATCACGCTAATCGAAGCTTACGCTCAGGAAGAAAGCTTTAACCGCAGTGAAAATATTCTCTGGGGTCTTGAAAAGGGCATGAAAGACGGCACATCACAATTATATAACAGAAGATGCTTCGGATACCGAAAAAATAAAAGCGGTGATTTAGAAATTTGCCCTGAAGAAGCAGAAATCGTCAGGCTTATATTTGATTTATATCTTCAAGGCAGCAGCATTCTTTCCATCATTAAAGAGCTTGAAAGCAAAAAAATTCTTAATCCTTCCGGAAAGAAAAAATGGTGCAACCAAACAGTTGTAAAAATACTTACCAACGAAAAATATATAGGTAATGTGCTGCTTAAAAAGACATATACCGATGGTTTTCCAAATCGGAAACGTAAGAAAAATTCCGGTGAGAAACATCAATATTTGGCTGAACAAGTGCATCCAGAGATTATTTCAAAAGATGTGTTTGATGCAGTTCAGGAAGAACGTCAAAGAAGAAGCAACATTGAAATTGATGAAAATGGTGTAAAGAAAAGGGCAAGTAAAAGGTACTGCTCTAAAGCCATCAACAAGGAGTAGAATGCCATGAATCTGAAAAACTTTGAAGAATATTTTGACGCGAAAATCCTGAAAAGAGGACAAAATTATTATCATGACGGTGCCGTGCTGTCAATCGAGAAAATTTCTGAAAATGAATATACCGCTGATGTTGAGGGCAGCGAACTCTATGAAGTTACAGTTGAAATGGATGATGACGGCAGGATTTATGATATCAGCTGCGACTGTCCTTACGATATGGGAGATTATTGTAAACATGAAGCAGCAGTTTTATATGCTTTGCGTGATAAAAGTACAAAAATCATTCAATCCACTGTAAAGCAATCAAATCTTCCACAATTATTAGGAAAATGCAGTCTTAACCAGCTTGTGGAAATCATTCTGGAACATGCAAATGAAGACAAAAGTTTTGCAAATTATCTGCGTATGAAGCTGTCTGAAAATTCCGATTCAAGCAGTATTATAACGGATTTTAAGCATATTTCAGATACATATTTCAGATGTCATCACGACATCGACAGCGTGCTGAAAGCCGGAGATTTACTTATTGATAAAACAGAAAAGCTGGAATCTTCTGTTGATAAAATAAAAGTTTATGCGGAAATCATAACTATGCTTGAAGCTGATATTGAAGAAGATTGCAATAACGGTTATGATGAAGAATCATGGGAACTGTTTGAAACGATCAGCGACTGTTCGTCTTATATGGGAACTGCTGTAACAGATATTCTGAACAGTGAAAATCAAGCTGATATCGCATCTGTCTGGGAATGCCTGCTGAAACATTGGGACAGAGATTTCCGCATAGATGGTGAAGAACGTTTCTTTCCGTCGTTAATGCAATTCTGCAAAATTCCGGAATACAGACAAAAATTTGATGAAGTACTGATTTTTAGACAAATGTCTGCTGATGAATATGGGAAAAAGAAGATCGACAGACAGCGTTTTTCAATTGTCAGACAGTATGGAACGAAAGCTGAAATTACCGACTTTATCAACAACCATATTGACAACCCTGATTTCAGACATATGGCGATTGAACGTGCGATCAAATCAAAAAATTATGCAAAAGCTGAACAGCTTGCACTGGATGGTATCGCTTCAGAACATTCAAGATTTTCATCTGTTTCAACTTGGCATTATTTACTTCACGATATTTATAAGCTTTCAGGAGATGCTCAAAAGCTGACTGATATTTGTTATATACTTAT
>UQXS01000108.1 GCA_900545125.1 uncultured Ruminococcus sp. | reverse complement strand
CCGCAGCCTCTTATCGAAAGAACATCACCTGCATGAAGTTCCTGTGAAACGGACGAAGCCGTAAGATGATTTATATCTACTCTTTCAGACCTGATAAGTTTTGCGGCGTTTTCACGGCTTACACCTGCGGCAAGCCCGACAACGCAGTCCAGTCTCATTGATGCCACCGTTCCGCTGATGTTGCGGAATTCCTGTTTCACTTCAAGCTGAAACGGACGGTCGTCGAAGATCTTCACGCCTGTCTTTCCGATTTTTGAAACTGACGACATGATAAGTCTTGCGGCAATATCGGTAACAAAGACCTGTGCTATCCCCTCGCCGACTATAATATCGCCGATAACGTCACGTTTCAGGCGGAGACCCATAAAAGTTCCGAGAAAATCCCGATGGGTGAGCCTGTCCCCCCTGCGGAAAGTAAAGGTCAGGCATTTTATAGGGAATTCATCCGTAATGCAGTCCTCGTAATAGTCAGGGAAAACCGCAAGAATACGTCTTTTAGCATCCGGGAAACCGCCGAAAAGCGTGTGCATCAGAGAACCCGCATTATACTGACACCAACGCTGTGCTTCCACGCACTGCTTTTCGTCAAGGAAGTTAGAAAAGCAGCATAAGCCGTCACGTTCGCTGCGTTTTACAATATCTCCGAGCCTTGCCGCAAAGAACTTATCCTCTGCTCCGTTCATCAGATAAATACGCCGTTGTTTTCAAGCTCCCCCACGAGATCTTCACCGATAAATCCCACGTTGTATGGAGTGATGATGTATGTCAGGTTAGCGACCGGTTTCAGGCTTCCGCCGTTTGCATAGGCAACGCCTACGAGGAAGTCTATAATTCTTCTCTTGTTTTCGGGTGATGCTGTTTCAAGGTTAAGAACGACCGTCTTTTTGTCGATGAGATGATCGGCGATCTGCTTTGCGTCAGTGAAAGCAGAGGGCTTTACAAGAACCACCTGAAGCTGAGCTGTAGTCTGGATATTCACAACCTTGTTTCTTCTCTGTCCGGGTTCATTTGCCGGACTTGCGGATTCTTCCTGTTCCGATGACTGATAGCCCGGACGTTCGCTTCTTGCAGTGTGACGTACCGGAACATCAGACTGTTCCATTTCATCGTCCTCAGGAGCGAAGAAAAATTCCTTGATGTTCTCAAAAAGTTTCATTTTTTACTCCATTCTCCGCATTGTGTTATTTATTGTTCATCTTCGGAATCAATGCGGAGCATCCCGAGATGTTTCGGCTTACAGCCGGAAATTATTTATAATTTCTTGCACCGAACAGTCCCGTACCGATCCTTACAAGAGTAGAACCGTACTTAACTGCCTGTACATAGTCGTGAGTCATGCCCATTGAAAGCGTGTCCATTTTATAAACTTCCCTGAAATTCAGATACAGTTCCTGCATTCTGCCAAGGAAAATGTCGCTGTCCGAGGGTGGAGGGATAGTCATAAGACCTCTGATCCTGACCCCGTCAAGTGCGGAGATCTGTTCAAGAAGTCCGGCGAGTTCACCGGGAGAGACACCGCTTTTGGATTCCTCACCGCCGATATTCACCTCGCAGAGAATATCCATAATCTTATTATTGACAGCGGCAAGCCGGCTTATTTCCTTTGCCAGTTTAAAACTGTCAACGGACTGTATCATGCTCATAGGCTGAATTATATATTTGACTTTATTTGTCTGTAAATGACCGATAAAGTGGACTTCCGCCCTTTTATCGTAAAGTTCCGCTTTAGACTGAAATTCCTGAACTCTGTTTTCGCCGAGCAGATTCAGACCCATATCGAAAACTAAATTCACATCTTCAGCCGGAACCGTTTTAGTGACTGCCATTATTTCTGTTTTGTCGCTGCTGCTGCGGTATTTACCCAGAGCCTCGCCGATATTCTCACGGATGATCCTGAGATTTTCCCGGATCACTTCATATCTGCTGCTATTTTCCATTCTGATCAACACCTTCGGTAATTATATCGTCATAAAGTGCAAGATAATCCGCATCGTTCTCGTGGATTTCCGAGAGAACGAAATCGCTGCCCTCATATATTACGTCAATTTTCTTGAATTCGATCTGTTCGCCCTTCATAATGTAGACGCCCTTGACAGATACTTCCTTATCTGCTTCGCCATTTTCGCCGGCAGTCTTTTGCTTTTCAAAGCGAATAGCTTCACGAGGAACTTTAAGTCCCCTGCAATCGTCCATTATGATTTCGACCTTTTCCGTCCTGTGCTGTACGAGGTCATGATTAAACAGACTGCATTCAAGAATAATAATGCTTTGTTCCGGATCACCCTCATCACGGACGTCATAAATAACGGCGTCCACATACTCTGATGAAGATTCAAGCCTGAGCTTAACATATTTACCTATGTTATATTCCTTGCGTGAGTTGTCCACAACCCCGGCAATATACCAGTGATAGCCTTCCACAAGTTTTCCGACAGCGGTCGGATCTTCCAGTCTTTCGTCTCCGATACTGTTTATCCTGTCAACAGTCAGCGAGTCAAGATTCCTGCTTGTAAGTTCGCTCTCATAGCCGTCGCAGTAGCTGACGAAATATGCCGGTCTGTCCGAACTGATAGTCTCAGTCGGTTTAACGGACTGGCTTTTAAGCTGCTGAAGTTCAGCCTTTATATCGGCTGTTTCCTGAGCAAAGCCGCTCACCTCGTTGGTGATAATCTGGTAGGTGCTCATCTGAACGATCAGATTTTCCTTTGACGATTCAAAATCCTCATAATTTTCCTGATCCCTGCATAGTATAAGACTGCGGTAGCTTTCCTTTATGCCTGCCGAAACAGTGGATGGCTGTGCCGATTCGATAGTTCCCGGATTCTGGATCTTCTCCAGTATATCCAGTTTTTTTTCAAGGCTTTGTATCTGGCGGTTCACGGAGATCTGACTGTCATCGGGATAGACTTCTGCGATAACGCTGCCCTTGCCGAGTTTGCCGCCGTCGGAAACTTTGTAGCTGAGCACACCGTTTCCGCTGTAGCTTACGGGGAACTCATCACGGATAAAGACGCCCTTGAATTCCTTGGAAACCGTATATTCCGAAATAAGAGCACTTTCCGTATTGCTTTCCCTGTTGCGGAAATTATAAACGATGCTTATAAAGATCACCACAAAGAGAATGAGAACCGTATTGCGCATCACCTTGACCATCGGACTGCCTTCCGATCTAACAAAGCGCATTCAGATCACCTTATTCGCTTTTTTCAGATGAATCAAGAATAGAGACTGCTCTTGCAGGTACGATAGTTGAAATTGCGTGCTTGTACACAAGCTGCTGTTTTCCGTCGCAGTCAAAGATAGCGACGTAGCTGTCGAAACCTCTTACCATTCCCTTGAACTGAAAACCGTTGGTAAGGATTATAGTTACCATTATCTTGTCTTTTCTGCACTGATTAAGAAATACATCCTGAAGATTAATTGCCTTGTTCATACACATTCTCCTTAATTTTATTATGTTTATGCTTCAGAACCTGTTTTCATATGTTTTTTGCGCAAATCACATGAAAATATGTTCTTATTTCAGCCGATTTATGACCGGGTAGAAATACACACAATATATTATATCATATATTCCAGAATTTTGCTATACATTTTTCAGATTTTTCTAAAATTTCATTCTTTTTATTAAATTCATCCAAAAAAATCCACTGAATACCGGAATTTTTCCTAAACCACGTCAATTGTCTTTTGGCATATCGGCGGGTTTCCTGTTTAATTTTGTCGATACATACCTCAAGGGATTCTTCATTCCGGAAATACGGAATGAATTCCTTGAACCCGATCGCATTGGCAGCAGTCTTCATACCGCCGTGATCGTACAGCTCCAGTGCTTCCTCAACGAGACCTGCCGCCGTCATTTCATCCACACGCTGATTTATACGGTCATAGAGTTTCTGACGGTCATGATAATTCAGTCCGATTATCAGCGAATCATAAAGGCGCTCCTCTGTCCGGCTTTCTTTTTTAAGTTCGGTGAACGTTCGTCCCGTAACATGATAGACTTCCAGAGCACGGACGACCCGGACGATATTATTGGGGTGGATATTTCCGGCAGCCTCCGGGTCAATTTCTGCGAGCCTGCGGTGAAGAGTCCCGTTTTCCTCAGCCGCCGCCTCCGAATAGAGTTTTTCACGGTATGCCTCATCGCTGCCGCCCTCGGAAAAGCGTATATTTTCAAGAAGTGAATCAATATACAAGCCTGTTCCGCCAACGATCACAGGAAGATTCCCACGGCTGAGCACTTCACTGATCTTTTCACGGGCAAGCCGGACGTAATTGGCGGCGCTGAACGTAATATCCCTGTCCAGAAATCCGATAAGATGATGAGGAATCCCCTGCATTTCTTCTTTTGTCGGCTTTGCGGAGGCTATATCCATGCCCTTGTAGATCTGCATGGAATCGGCAGATATGACTTCTCCGCCGTACTTTTTTGCAAGCTCGACGCCCAGCCATGTCTTGCCGGATGCCGTAGGGCCTGCAACAGCAAGGACACGGGGTTTATTTTTTTCCGGCATCTTCATTCTCCTTTCACGGATAAATCATGTACGCCCGAACTGGTGCTCAATATTCGACTTCGACATAGTGAACATCACCGGTCTGCCATGAGGGCAATGACGTATCGCCTCATTGCCGTAAACCTCCTCGGCAAGCGCCTGAAGCTCACGAATATCATTCTTGTCGTTTCCTCTTATTGCCGATTTGCAGGCGACCGTATGAAGCATATCATCCAGCGCATGAGACTGTGGATTCCTGCTGTGCATCCGCAGGTTTTCCGCAATTTCCGAAATGATCTCCTCCATATCCAGTTCCATTATAAAAGTGGGAACAGCTGTTGCCACTGCGCACGGTTTCTGAGAAAAATCAAAGGAAAAACCCATATCACCGAGCATTTCTTCATTTTCCTCAAGGGCGCTGAAATCGTCGGCAGTAAGAAGAACTTTCACGCCGTTCATCAGCATCTGACTGTACTGACGGCAGTTCCGGCTTTTGAGTTTCTCGAAGATAATTCTTTCGTGTGCGGCGTGTTTGTCTATCATGACCATGGTCTTATCCTCTATCTCGGCGATGATATACACCCCGAAAGCCTCGCCGATAACACGTATTTTCGGCTTTTCCGTCCATTCCGATTTCTTTTCCGCAGTTTTTTCCATACACACGGCTGCCGGACGCTCAAATGACTTGCTGTTTATAAATCTGAAACCGTCAACCGTCTTCGGAACATCCCCTGCTTCCGGCTTCGCCGGTATATGCTCTGAAGTATGAATGTATTCCGGCTGCGGTTCCGGAATCTCTGCATCTTCATGCCTTTCCGGAAGTACTGTTTCCTTTATGGAATGAGATTCCGAAACGATATCCGAAGCAGGCACAACGTTTGTTCCGGCGATCTCGGCTTCTTTTTCTGCGATTTTATCAACAGGAGTAAACAGGAATTCCTGCTGAACGGAGTCATCCTCATTTGGCAATGGCTTGTTCCAGTCCTTAGCCGAAGATTTCAGTTCAAATTCATAGACAAGGCCATCCCGTACCATAGCGTTTTTCACAGCAAAATATATAGCATCGGAGACAGCTTTTTCGTCGGTAAATCGCACCTGAGCCTTAGCCGGATGTATATTCACGTCCATTGCCGCCGGCGAAATGCTTATCATAAGAACGCAGGCAGGAAATTTTCCTGTCATTATCATATTCGTATAAGCGTTTTCCAGGGCTGAAGAGCACAATTTCGACTGAACATATCTGCCGTTGACGAAAAAATTCTGAAAAGACCTGTTATTTTTTGAATAGAGAGGCTTAACGGTAAAGCCTTCCACCCTGACTCCGCCGGACTCATATTCAACCGACATAAGATCACGTGCAAAATCTCTGTCATACACGGCATAAACTGCGGAAAACAGCTCACCGTCTCCGCTGGAATTAAAATCCACCCTGTTGTCCCGGATAAACTTGAAAGCGACATCGGGATGCGACATAGCGATCTTGCGCAGTATCTGCCCGACGGCATTTGCCTCTGTAACGTCTTTTTTCATAAACTTCCGCCGTGCCGGAACGTTATAGAACAGATCACGGACGATTATCGTAGTCCCGTCCGGGCAGCCGCCTTTTTCGTGAAAAGTTCCGCAGCTTCCCTCTATGCCGTAGAGCGTGCCGAGTTCATCCTGCCTCTGCTTGGTCATAACTTCCACACGTGAAACAGCCGCAACCGATGCCAGAGCCTCCCCACGGAAGCCAAGTGTATATATGCTGTCAAGATCTTCTCTGGTAGTTACTTTGCTTGTTGCATGGCGGAGAAAAGCCGTAGGAACGTCATCAAACGAAATACCGCAGCCGTCGTCGGTAACACGCATATAAGTCGAGCCGCCGTTTTTTATTTCGACGGTAATATGGGCTGCTCCCGAATCAATAGAATTTTCCACAAGTTCTTTTATAACCGAGGACGGTCTTTCAATAACTTCTCCTGCGGCGATAAGTTCAGATACTTCCTTGCTGAGTACATTTATAAAAGACATTTTTCCCTCCTGTCATATTCCGAGAATGGTAAACATCCCATGTTCTTCAAAGGCGTTCTTCACCCATTGTGATATCTCATCCAGTGCGTCGCACGCCGTAAGCCTTGCTGCTCCGCATATTTTTTCCCAGTCTTCCGGATATATCTCCGTGTCCTCGTACGGAGAATATTCTTCAACTACTCTTGAAATCATGTGCCTCAGTCCTGTAAGCCGGTAATCCTCATCATAAATATAAACGGAGTTGTCATTCCAGAATGTCCCGTCCCATTTTCCGCTGAAAAATTCATGGCAGTCCGTACCGTAAAGCTCCTCCTTACGGTAAAAATATTTCATTTTACTACACCTCTTTTTCAGATATACTCGCCGCTATTGCAATGTCTTATTCCAGAAGTCCCAGTTCCGCCTTCTGATTAAGGATTCTGGCTACACTTTCATCAATGCGTTCCTCTGTTATGCGGCCTTCTTCTACGGCGCTGCATACTGCATCTACTGCCGAACGCAGATCAGCCGGCATGAGAATGATATCTATACCAGCCTCAACAGAACGTACCGCTGCGTCTCCCGACCCATAAACTCCTGCAATGGTATTCATCTGCTGGGCATCAGTAACTGTTATCCCTTTAAACCCCAGTTCCTGCCTGAGAAGAGTTGTCACAACGGTATATGACAGATCAGCCGGAAGATCGTCTCCGATGCCCGAAACTTTCTGATGACCGACCATAACAAAATCCGCTCCTGCTTCAATACCGCCGGAAAAAGCCACGAATTCAGACTCACGCAGCTCGTCAATAGTCCTGTAGATATGAACATAATTGTCATAATGGGTATTACCGTCTGTCGCTCCCAGACCGGGGAAGTGCTTCAGGGTAGCGCATACGCCCTGATCCTGAAGACCTCTTACAACATTTGCGGTCATTTCGGAGACGACATACGGATCGCTGCTGAATATCCTGCTGCCGAGTTCATTTCCGCTGTTGATATTGACATCCGCAACGGGAGCGAAATCCACATTAAAGCCAAGACCGCCGATATCGCTGCCTATCGTGCTGCCCACATTGTATGCAGCCTGCGGATCGTTCAGAGAACCGTAGTATTCCATATTACTGAACGAAGTCGTACCGAGTTTTAGAGCAGCACGTGAAACAGTTCCGCCCTCCTCATCGACGGCGACAAAAAGTCCTGCGCCGCAGCTTTCCTTGGCATAATCCTGACATGAAGCGATAAGCTGAACTGTCTGTTCCTGACTTGTAAGATTCTGGGCGAACAGGATAATTCCTCCCACGGGACAATCCGTGAAAGACTGCTGTACAACGCTGTCTGCATACGTAACGCATCCGTAGCCTGTAAGCTGCTCTGGTGTTACAATGAACATCTGTAATACTTTTTCACGGAGCGTCATATCGTTCATAAGTTCCTCAACGGACGAGGATGTAGTTACTTCTTCCGCGGCGGCGGCAGTTTCCGGCTCTGTTTTTTCTTCCGAAGCAGCCTCTGATGTTTTCATTGTCGCAGAAGCAGACGTATTCTGCTGTGAGGTAGTTTCCGCAGCCGTAGTATTCTGCACGGCGGTCTGACTTTCCGTTGATGCGGTACTGCTTTCCGGAACATCCACGAAAGAGGCGCTGCTTTTATCAGCCGGAGAAACCTTTTCGCCGCATCCGCACAAAAGCAGGCTCAGGCTGACAGCGGAAAACAATATTCGTTTTGCACTGCTCATACTATTCA
>UQXS01000107.1 GCA_900545125.1 uncultured Ruminococcus sp. | reverse complement strand
GCATTTTATCTGTGGGCAGGATTGTCGGAGAAAGTGCGGCATTGTTCTTCACCGCAGGAATGGCAAACGAAATCTTGGGAATATTTGATGCTGTTACTCCGGGAAAAGCAGGTTCAACGCTGACGGTTTCTCTGTATATGTACGCTAAGGAACGTGGGGATTTCGATACTGCATTTGCCATTGCGGCAGTACTTTTGATACTGACGTTACTGCTGAATCTATCCGCTAAATTTGCAGCAAAAAAGCTGAAGAAAGGACAATGAACGTGAAAGATAATATTATTGAAGCAAAAAATATGAATCTTTGGTACGGAGCAAATCATGCTTTGAAAGATATCAACATTGCTTTGCCGGCAAAACAAATTACGGCATTGATAGGACCGTCAGGCTGCGGAAAATCCACGTTTCTAAAATCGCTCAACCGCATGAACGATCTTGTGGAAGGCTGCCGTATCGAGGGTGAAATTACCTTTGACGGCGTTGATATTTACAGAAATTATGATGTGAATATTCTCCGCAAACGTGTGGGAATGGTATTCCAAAAGCCTAATCCCTTTCCCATGAGCATTTACGACAATATCGCTTACGGACCTCGTATTCACGGTATTAAGTCTAAGGTGAAGCTGGACGAAATCGTAGAAGATTCTTTGCGTAAGGCGGCAATCTGGGACGAATGCAAAGACAGACTGAAAAAAAGCGCTCTTGGAATGAGCGGCGGTCAGCAGCAGAGACTTTGCATTGCACGGGCTTTAGCGGTCGAGCCTGAAATACTTCTCATGGACGAGCACACTTCTGCACTTGACCCCATTTCTACATCGAAAATCGAGGATTTGGCGGTAGAACTTCGTGAAAAGTATACCATTATTATGGTCACTCACAATATGCAGCAAGCAGCAAGAATCGCCGACAAAACAGCGTTTTTCTTATTGGGCGAGGTTGTGGAATTTGACAGCACAGACAAGATGTTTTCAACTCCTGCTGACAAGCGCACAGAAGATTATATTACAGGAAGGTTTGGTTGATATGAGAAATCGTTTTGACGAACAGCTTTTACAGCTGAATAACGAACTTATCAGAATGGGAGCATTGTGCGAGGAAGCCATCGCCTATGCTGTAAAATATCTGGTTGACCGTGACGCAGAAATGAAGGAAAATGCTGTTGACGCTGAAAAACAGATTGACCGCAAGGAACGTGATATCGAATCCCACTGCATGAAGCTGTTAATGCACCAGCAGCCTGTTGCAACAGATTTCCGGTTGATTACTTCTGCATTGAAAATGATTTCCGATATGGAGCGTATCGGCGATCAGGCGGAGGATATTGCCGAAATTGCAGAATATGTACACCTTTCCGATCTTAGTTCCGGAGTTCATATTACAGATATGGCAGAAGCCGTTGTGCATATGGTTAATAACAGCGTTGATTCATTCGTGAAAAAAGATATTGATATAGCATATTTAGTTATCTCCATGGACGATACGGTCGATGAAATTTTCCTGAAAGTGAAAAAGGAACTGATAGAAGCAGTGCGGAATGGTCATGATGATGCGGAATCACTGGTAGACCTTCTGATGATAGCAAAATACTTTGAGCGTATCGGCGATCATGCAGAAAATATTGCAGAGTGGGTGATTTATGCAATTACGGGTCGGCATGATTTTAACATTTCATGTTGATTCACTTTTAAGAATGGTGTATAATAGGAGAGAAAGGTCGGTGGCTTAAATGGAAAATATTTATGTTCTTGAAGATGATGACAATATCCGCAAACTTGTCTGTTATGCACTTGCGAAAGAGGGTTATTGTGTAAAGGGATTTCCGCTTCCCAGTGCGTTTTACACTGCATATGAAGAACAAAAGCCGGACTTGATTTTACTTGATATTATGCTGCCGGAAGAGGACGGCATTGCCATTCTGAAAAAAATCCGCCGCAAAGATGAAGCGATATATGTCATTATGATGACTGCAAAGGACAGCGAAATTGATAAGGTGACCGGGCTTGATTCGGGTGCGGACGACTATATTGCCAAACCCTTTGGCATCACTGAACTGGTTTCAAGAGTGCGTGCAGTTCTGAGACGAAGCAGGAAAAAATTTGTTACAGAAAAAACATATCGTATCGGAGAGCTGCTTGTAAATCCTGAACGGCATATTGTGGAAGTCAATGGAAAGTCGGTTTCCTTGTCCTACAAAGAGTATCATCTGCTGACAGTATTGTTGGAAGCTGACGGAAAAGTTCTGACTCGTGAGGAGCTTTTTGCAAAGGTATGGGGCGAATATTACGGCGAATCCAGAACCCTTGATGTGCATATCCGTAATCTTCGTATGAAGCTTGGAACTGCCGGAAAATATATTCAGACGGTGAAGAACATCGGCTATCAGATAGGCGGTGAGGCTCATGCATAAAAAAATTTTTCGTTCATCCATGCTTGTAACGCTGCTTGTTCTGCTGTCCAGTATCGTTCTGATTATGGGGATACTTTACGATTATTTTGAATCGCAGCTGATCAATGAACTGAAAAGGGAAGCGGCATATATTTCCATAGCAATCGAAAACGAGGGCATTGAATATCTTGACAGCATTGAAAATGAAAATGAACGTATTACGCTGATTGCTCCCGACGGAACTGTGATTGCAGATACGGTTGCAAACGCAGACGTTCTTGAAAACCACATTGACCGTGAAGAAGTCAAAGAAGCGATACAAAACGGAAGTGGAACAAGTTCACGATATTCTGATACATTAACAGAAAAAATCATATATTATGCAGTAAAAATCAATGACGGAAATATCCTTAGAATTTCTGCAAGACATTATACTGTTTTTACTATATTGTTTGGTTTATTACAGCCAATAATGATTGTCGTTTTTATATCAATATTGCTTTCGCTATGGTTATGTCATAGGGTATCCGTAAAAATTGTTGAGCCGATCAATACGCTCGATCTTGAACATCCGGAAAATAATGAGACTTATGAAGAACTTACACCATTTCTGAAAAAAATTGCAAATCAACGTAAAATCATTGACAAGCAGTTAAAAGATGCGATGCAGATGCAGGAAGAATTTAAGCTTATTACTGAAAATATGAGTGAAGGATTTCTTATCATTGATAGTGAGATGCGTATTCTGACACATAATACGGCAGCAATGAAACTGCTGAATATGTCTGAGGCAGAAAGCGAAAATGTTCTTTCTGTAAATCGCTCAAAAGCATTCAGAAAGATGTTGGAACGTGTTTTGTCAGGAGTACGTAACGAATCGGAAACAGAATCTGACGGGAAATATTATCGTTTCATTGCTAATCCTGTGTTAGATGAGAATCATATTATAGGCGCTGTCATTGTGATTTTAGACGTTACAGAAAGTGTTAACAGTGAAAATTTGAGGCGTGAATTTACATCAAATGTTTCTCACGAACTGAAAACGCCCCTTACTTCTATATCAGGATTTGCTGAAATCATGAAAAACGGCGATACCCCGAATGAAATGGTAATTGATTTTTCAAATTCCATTTATGATGAAGCACAAAGACTGATATCGCTTGTTTCTGATATTATGAAGATTTCAGAACTGGATGAAAAGACAGTTGTTTATGAAAAAGAAACTGTTGATCTGTATTCTCTTTCTTTGGAGGTTGCTGAAAGACTTCGTGCAGAAGCTGATAAGAAAAACATTAAAATCAATGTAATAGGCGATACGGCGGAAATATTCGGAGTACGTAAAATTCTTGATGAAATGATATATAACCTCTGCGACAATGCAATAAAATACAATAAGAAAAACGGCATTGTAGATATAATAGTCAACTTGGCGGACAGTAAGGTTAAACTGATTGTGCGTGATACGGGAATCGGCATTCCGGCAGCGCAGCAAAGCCGTGTTTTTGAACGCTTTTACAGAGTTGACAAGGCACGTTCCAAGGCTAACGGAGGAACGGGTCTGGGGCTTGCAATTGTAAAGCATGGTGCAATGTATCATGATGCAGAGCTTAATTTAGAAAGTCAGGAAAATGTGGGAACTTCGGTAAGTGTGATTTTTAAATAAAAAAGCAGCGTTTTTGATATAGTGAAAAAAGCCGCCGCAGTAATCGTATTGACCACTACGGCGGCAATGTTTTATGTGCTTATGCGTCAATCTCCGTCCCGTCAAGGAACTGAAAAATCATTCTGTTATCGTGAAAAATCGTAACTTTTTCAATCATCGTTCTCCAAAGGGAATCATCGAAGGTATCTATAACAATTTTTGTTTCAGATAACTGCTGTACCATATTTTGCAGAGCTTCAACTCTGTTAAGCTGATCGACTCGTTTCTGCTCCAATTTCTGAAACTTTCCGAATTTCTCATCATACTCTTTCGTCAGTGCATTACGGCGTTCATTATAATCACCGGGTGGCTTTTCAGACTGTGCCAATTCTATAACCAGTTCTCTGTTTGTATTTTCGATAACGGAAAGTTCCTGCGAAAGTTTTTCGATCTTTTTGTCAATTGCCGATGTGTCAGAAATCGTATCAATCAATTCTTGACAGGTGTCAATAATCAAATCCTTGCTGTGAAAATAAATTGAAAAGGCATTGACAAAACGCTGTTTAATCTCATCCTCATATAAATGCGGTGTGGAACAAAGCTGCTGTCCTTTGAATTTGTTGTTGCATTGCCAAATGACACGTCGGTATTTGCTTGTGGAATGCCACACCCTTGAGCCGAAAAAGCAGCCGCAGTCCGCACATACAAGTTTTGCCGCAAAAAGTGAATTTCCGCTGTACTGTTTTCCCAGCTTTTTACGCCTTGCCATTTCAAGCTGGACTTGCTCAAAATCTTGTGGGTCTATAATTGCCTCGTGACTTTCGTCAATGTAATATTGGGGAACTTCACCTTCGTTGATTTTTTTCTTTTTCGTAAGAAAATCGGTTGTAAAACTCTTTTGGAGAAGTGCGGAACCCTTGTATTTTTCATTGGTCAGAATGCTTTCAACTGTTGATGTGTACCATTTTTCCTTACCACTCGGAGATAGAACACCACGATTTATTAAAGCCTTTGCAATGCTGTAAGTGGTCATGCCCTCAAGAAAAGAACGATAGATGAAACGGATGATTTCTGCTTCTTCCGGTACAATTTCAGGCAGACCGTCCACACCCTTTTTATAGCCGAGGAAACTGGAGTAGGGGAGTGAAACCTTTCCGTCCGCCATACGTTTCCTGTGTCCCCATGTGACGTTTTCGGAAATGGAACGTGACTCTTCCTGAGCAAGTGAACTCATAATCGTGATGAGCAATTCTCCCTTGCCGTCAAACGTCCAGATCTGCTCTTTTTCAAAATAACACTCCACGTTATGCTCTTTCAGTTTTCGTATCGTAGAAAGAGAATCCACGGTATTTCGAGCAAAACGGCTCACACTTTTTGTGATAATGAGATCAATTTTACCATCCAGAGCATCTTTTATCATCTGATTAAAACCGTCTCTGTGCTTTGTATTGGTTGCGGAAATTCCCTCGTCCGTATATACCTTTACAAACTCCCATTCACCGTGCTTTTTGATGTATTTTGTGTAGTAATCTACCTGTGCAGCATAGGAAGTCTGCTGTTCCTCCTGTTCTGTAGAAACTCTCGCATATCCTGCAACCCTGCGTTTTACGACTGTATCATTTGGCAGATGCGTCAAAGGATTTATTGTTTGGGGAATCATCGTGACTGTTCGTGCCATTTTCTGCTCCTTTCTCCGGTGTTTTTTTTCATTTCATCCGTCCAGCTTTCAGAGCGTGAACGGTCTTTCCAGTTTGCAGAAATCTCATGTCCGTCAATGAAAATAAAAGTCAGTTCATTCGGTGCAGGAACAAGAATTTTTGCAATCTGATTTTCAAAAATATTTGCATCAAACTCCTGCAGTCCAAGCACCTCGCAGCATACTGAAATCAACGTATTTTCGGGAATTTGCTTTGCCGTTGGACAATACTTTTTACCCTTTGTGTTGTATGTAGCACAAATCCAGACGACATAGGTCGCCGTTGTTTTTCTGCGATAATTCTTACCACAGCAGTTACATTGAATCTTGCCTGTAAACGGATAAGCGACAGCAGTCGATTTAGTTGGAGTGAAGCATATTCTGCTCTTCAAACAGTACATCAACGCCTAAATCCTTCAGCTCACGCACCGTTTCAAGCAGTGTAACGGTATTTCGTGCAAATCGGCTGATGGATTTTGTAATAATCAAATCCAGATTTCCAGCACGGCATTCCGCCAGCATTTTTTGAAAATTTTCACGATTATCCTTAGTGCCTGTCATGGCTTCATCAGCGTAAACGCCGCAGAACCGCCATTCGGGATTGCTGAAAATCAAATTGCGGTAATAGTCGATCTGAGCCGAAAGAGAATGGAGCATTGCGTCCTTTCCGCTGGAAACTCTCGCATAGGCAGCAACTCGCTTCAGCTTTTTGATTTTGGGAGTATTAAAATTTACTCTCTCCACGATTCTCGCCATAAAATCGCCTCCTGTCAGTGTTACATATTAAATCAGAAGCGGCTGAAAGTCAAGCGATTTCCCGATATATGCTGCACAAAGATAAGTTGCATTTTTCGGCGATATTTGACTCGCATCTATGAAATTCCGATTCCGTGATTGTGCCGTTTTTCAGCAGTTTTCGGAATAAAATAATCGCCACTTTGTAGGCGGCGATGTGCTGTAATTTTTCACTTGTCATTGCGGTTCTCCTTCCTACAGGACTTGCCATAACAGGCTTTGGAACAGTATTTTCTTGCCTTGCTTGGGTAAGCGAAAAACGTCTTTCCACACGTTTCACATTGGCATTCAATCATTGCAGAAGTGCGGTGCGGATGCTTGTTCCACCAGTTGATACGGCATTTATCGGAGCAGTATTTTTTGCCTATTAAGGGGATTCCGCAGACTGGGCAAAGGTTCGTATTTCGCTTGAAAAATGATTTTATAGTATTTTCGGATATGCCTGTTTCGGCGGATATTTTTTTGTAGCTGCATCCCTTGGCTCTTAATTTTATTATTTGAGTTTTATCAGCATCAGTCATAAAGCACCTCCCAAATGAAAACGGCTGTCGAAATATTATCGACAGCCGTCTATAAAGTTTATTTCATCAATTCATTAACACGTTTCTGCACGGCATTGTAGTCATATCCGGCATTTGTAAGTCTGTTCTTGCGATCAGCACCATTACCCCACTTGCCTTGAATGACCTCACGGGCGATTTCATCAACGGACTTCTTTGCAGGATAGACAACATTACCGTTGCTATCGAACACGGAATATCCCGATTTACAAGCCTTTTGCGCATTCTTCAGAGAAGAAAACGCACCAATCTGCGACTTTGCATCGCTCCAACTTTTGCGAACTCTGTAGAGCTGCTTAGCAGAAGTATTTGTCGACTTGGGAGTATCAGCATTCATGTAAGACTGCACTTTCGCCTTGAAAGCAGACCAGTGCGGAAGAATATACAGCGGACACATTTTATATGTATTCTTCGCTGTATTCAGATAATCCACGCTGCCCGATTTTCCGTCACGGACGTTCAACCAATGCGTGTGGGTGTAAAGATTATCAATACTGAGATTGTACTTCTTCAGCAATGCCGCTGCAAGTTTTGCAGCGTTGTCTTCGGACTTTTTATCTCTATCGTTGTAAGCAGAACTCATAATACACTCAATGGCAATAGTTCTACGGTTGCCGTTGCCGCTTCCGTCAGCGGCGTGCCAGCCAATTAGAGAATGCGGAAGATTCTGCCATGCACAGGTGTTATCAACGTAATAATGAACTCTGACATCGTTCATATTTCCATTGACAGTTGCTCTTGTGTACTGCTCGGCAGGAGTTGTGCCAGATGCGGTTGTAATCCAATCTGTATTGTGAATCGTCACACCGATAATTTTGCCCTCCATAGAAACAGAGGGCATTGCGATACGATTGGGATTGTGCTTTGTGAGCAGATACTCGTTTACGGTTACACCGCCAAAATTCATGGTTTTATCAGGCTTTAAAATTGCCATATTATTCATCCTCCTCGTTGTTTGTTTCTTCATCCATTCTGCCGACCTTCGTCTGCAAAACGTCAATTGCTTTCTTGATTGCGGGTGGGTAAGGAATTCCCATCAAACTGGTATTCTCTACGATGGACAGCAGTTCATTCAGGCAAAAGCTGATGCAGACTGCATCACGGATATACGTTGTTCCGAGCATAATATCCATTCTCACGGCAACTGCAATAAGCAGCAAGGTGCAGACCTTTTTCGCAAGTCCGAACCAGCCTGCCTTCGAGGAAAGTCCTCCGCTGTCGGTATGCTTGGATTTCTTCA
>UQXS01000106.1 GCA_900545125.1 uncultured Ruminococcus sp. | reverse complement strand
CGGATACGTAATATCCTAAGAGCTGGAGTGGAATTACCGACAGACTTCCTGCAAAATGCGGATCGGTATGCGGAATATATACCGTGAAATCAGCAGTATCTTCCATGCTGTAGTTTCCGTAAGTGGTAAGTCCCATAAGGGAAGCTCCACGGCTCTTGACCTCAACCATATTGCTGACGGTCTTTTCGTAAAGATCCTGCTGCGTAAGAACGCCTATAACAAGAATTCCGTCCTCTATCAGGCTTATCGGGCCGTGCTTAAGTTCTCCTGCTGCGTATGCCTCCGAATGGATGTAGCTGATCTCCTTCATTTTAAGGCTTCCCTCAAGACTGATAGCGTAGTCTATTCCCCTGCCGATAAAGAAAGCATCTTTTGCTCCGGCAAGCTTATTGGCAAACCACTGTATACGTTCCTTGTCTTCAAGGATTTTTCCGATCTTCTCCGGAATGGTATTCAGTTCGTTAATCATTTCGGAACATTTATCTTCAGACATTTCGCCTCTTGCAACAGCAAACTGCATAGCAAGAAGATATCCTGCAATAAGCTGGGTGCTGTATGCTTTTGTTGTAGCAACAGAAATTTCAGGTCCTGCCAGCGTATAGAAAACATTATCTGCTTCACGGGCAATTGAAGAGCCTACCACATTGACGATACCCAGAGTTTTTATGCCCTTTTCCTTTGCTTCTCTGAGAGCTGCAAGACTGTCGGCAGTTTCTCCCGACTGACTGATTATAATAACAAGGCTGTCTTTTGCAAGCGTCATTTTTCTGTAGCGGAATTCCGATGCAAGTTCCACTCTTACAGGAAGAGAGGTAAGATCTTCGATAACATACTGAACAGCCATTCCAACATGATATGCAGAACCGCAGGCAACAATATATATCTGGCTTATTTTCTGCATTTCCTCATCAGTAAGACCAATTTCGCTGAAATCAATCTTTCCGTCCCTGACAACCGAGTTGATAGTATCTTTGACAACCTTGGGCTGCTCGTAGATCTCTTTGAGCATAAAGTGTTCATAGCCGCCCTTCTCTGCTGCTTCGGCATCCCACTTGATCTCGGTAACGTCCTTGCTTATCTCCTCTCGGTCGATATTGTAAAATGTGACATTTCCCTTTTCAAGTCTGGCTATCTCCATATTGCCTATGTAGTAGACATTTCTTGTATATTTGAGAATTGCCGGAACATCCGATGCAACGTAAGTTTCGCCGTTTGAGATTCCGATTATCATTGGACTGTCTTTACGGGCAGTGTATATTTCTTCCGGAAAATCCTTGAACATAACGCAGAGTGCATAAGATCCTCTTATACGGATCATTGCACGGCATATGGAATCAACAGGGCCAAGATTATATTTTTTATAATAGTAATCAATAAGTTTTACTGCTACTTCCGTATCAGTCTGCGACTTGAATTCATATCCGCTTTTCAGGAGTTTTTCACGCAGTTCCTGATAGTTTTCAATAATTCCGTTGTGTACGGCAACAACATTAGCGTCATCGCTGCTGTGAGGATGAGCATTAATTGTGGAAGGCTCACCGTGGGTAGCCCATCTTGTATGTCCGATTCCGCAGTTTCCGCTGACTGCGCTTCCGTTATTTGTCATTTCTTTAAGAACTTTAAGTTTTCCCTTTGCTCTTACTATTTCTGTTTCGCCGCTGCCGTCACGAACAGCTATCCCGGCTGAGTCATACCCCCTGTATTCCAGTTTGGAAAGTCCGTCAAGCAGAATAGGAGCTGCCTGCGATATTCCGGTAAAACCAACAATTCCGCACATATAATTACCTCCATTAATGGAAACTTCTAAAAACCTCTTTTCACAAACAGTTTTTTAGAGGTCGCCTAATATAAATACTATTTTATTATACAACAAAAAATATAATTCTGTCAATATTTTTTCATTCAACGTTTTCTTTTTAGTCTGGACATGAACCTCTGATGATAAGAATTATAGAAAATATCCAGATTCAGATCATACAGTATAAAAATCACATCTGCAAGAACAAGCATAATTAAGCTGCCGTATTTGCCGAAATCCCCCATTTCTTCAAGCATCTGGTCAAGGCCGAAAACATATACGGTTATAAAGAAATACGCCAGAATGCACCCGTTGAATATCAGGAACTTCAATATCCTGCGCAGCAGACCAAAGCGTATCTTTTGAAGATACAGTCTCAGAATAGGATAATGCCCGAAAAAGAGAATAAAAAGCAGCGCCGCTTCTTTATCAAATGTTACAAGCAGCGATAAAAGACTCACGGCTATGTAGGTCAGCGCCGCCCAGCCACGGCTGACCTCTGTGGCAATTATCATCATGAGACAGCCGGAAATCATAGGAAAAACAATGTAAAGCGGAGCAATGATACCTGCCAGAAACATGGTCAGCAGGCAGAGCGCCGATACTATACCGCCAAGCGCCACACGGTAACTTACATCATGCATTATTTTATTACCTTTTTGCTGCCGTCAGGAGATTTCTTTGCGTGCTGAACATGATATACTGCCGCTGACAAAAGCTTATAGGGAACAAATCGCTGACCCAGAGCACAGAATTTTGCCGTAAGTCCGGGAACAGCCAGCAGACTGCCTGAAAATGCCTTTCTGAGAGCATATTCGGCTGCATAATCGGCGGTTATAGGTTTTGCACTGAAATTTACTCCTGCACGATTGTTGAACTGCGTATCCACAGGACCGGGACACAGCACGGTTATGCTTACATTTGAGTGCTCACGGCGCAGTTCCTCATGAACAGCCATTGACAGCCTGAGAACATAATTCTTTGAAGCATAATATCCTGACATGAGAGGTCCGTGCATGAATCCTGCCACAGATGCAACATTCAGGATTATTCCGCCGTTTTGCTTCCTGAAATCACGGAGGAAAAGCTTCATAAACATATGAACGGCAGTGATATTGACATCTATCATTTCAAGTTCGCTGTCAAGAGCGGTATCGGCAAATTTTCCGAAAATACCGAAACCGGCATTGTTCACCAGCATATCAATATTCTTTCCCCTGCAAAATTCATAGACTCTGTAAACTTCGTCCCTTTGCGAGATATCAGCAGCAATTACTTCCGTTTTTCCCAGACTCTCCTGCATTTCTTTCAGTATTTTTTCATTGCGTCCGGTGAGAATAAGTTCCCAGCCTCTTTCGCTGAGTTTTTCGGCGATCTTTTTTCCTATTCCGGAGGTAGCTCCTGTTACAAGTGCTTTCATTCTGCGCTCCTTTCTTCCGGTGTATTCACCAGTACATCAAATAAATTTTCATCGTCCATGCTGTCTATCCCGAAGAGAAAGAGAATCTGCTCGTAACTTCCGGGATCAACAAAATCCAATATAGAACCCTCCATATATGCCGGATCTGCAATGTCTATCTCACTGTAATGCTGAGTGAGAAAAGGTATAAAGCAATCTGCAAAACTATCCTTTATCACAAGAATACTGCGCTCGTTGTTGACCGTCGTCCTTATTTTTACAAGCGGACGTTTTTCACCGAGATACATATCGTACATATCACCAGAATCAATAAACGACTTGTCATAAAGCTTACCGGAATAGCTCTTCATATTGTTGTCATAACCGGTGCAGCTTATAATTTTTGCTCCCCCGGAATATCTGTAAATATCTATTATATCCGGTCTGACACGGGAATAAAACGTTCTTGCGTAAAGATTCCCTCTGAAATCATCGGTGACATGATCTATTGTATATTTATCGTAAGCGACGGGACTGAATCCCAGTTTCTGTATCACCGTTCTGTAAACACAGTATGCCCCGTAACTCGTCCACCTTGTATCGTTCCGGTAGTAGATATAATTTTCATTAAGCATTTTAAGGATATTATATGCATCTATTTCACGGATATTCCCATCAAGCTCACTGTACAGACTGTCTATCTGCATACTTTCCGGATTTTTGCGGATATACTCCGGCAGATAGCTTTCATATACGCCCGAAGACGTGGGGATCGCCGCAAAATAAACTGCTCCCTCATATTTACCGCAGAATTTGTTAATTATATCAGCATTTTCGCTGACAGAACCTCTGTCCGAGATCTCTGCATCAAGGAGCATCCTGCTATCCACGCAGACGCCGTTTACTACACTTTCATTCATTGCGGATTTAAGTCTGGATTCAGCCGCTATCATACTGCTTCGTGCCGGCAGACGATCTGCGGCGCACAGTGTAAGATATTCCGTAAAACTGCCGTCCATCACATCAGCTGCCGATATGCAGCGTTCCTTACGGCATAAACTGCCGCTGCCTTTTCCGAATAAAATAAACATCATCACAACTGCTATATATGCAAGTACTGCCACTGCGGTTATTTTACCAAATACATTTTTCATAGCTGCCTCCTGTCACATCTTCAGCAGATATATTTCCGAACTTCCATTGTAAGAAATAAGAACAGTACAGAGAATCATCACGGAAAGAACGATCACCGGAGACAGAACCGTAATAACTTTCTGTCCTTTCCCGTGCCCGGAACGCATCATAAGATTTCTGAAAAGACTCGTAGATGCATACATACTTATAAGAAGTATCAGTATATATGATTTGAGCAGATAGACCGAAAACGAATCGGCTAAGACACCGTTTCCGCCGATCATGGCAAAAAGATATCTGAACGAATAAGAAAGGCTGCTCCCTGCCATAAAAACAGAACAAATTACAGATGTTATAAAAGTGTAAAATACGCCTGTCAAAGGAAGAAGCCGTCCATGTCTGAAACGTGTTTCAATAATGATAGCCATACCCAATACTGCACCGCTTACGGCTCCGTTCATGTCAAAGGTATACCAGAAGCCGAAAAGCCCCCATACCGCAATGAAAGCAGATATTCTGAATGCTTTGTTCGGAGAAAAACGCAGAATTGGTCTTGTAACATAGCGCCTGAACCACTGAACAACCTGTATATGCCACCTGGCGGCAAAATATCTTATATTTGAACTGAAAACAGGATAGTTGAAGCTCTGCGGCAAACGGAATCCGAAACAATGACCAATACCTGCACCCATATCAGAAATGCCGGACAAGGTAAAGTAAAGACACAGAAAATAAGATGTCGCACCCAGCCATGCCGTAAGAGCTGCCATTTTATCCATGTCAGGGCTGACGGAGGCAGTATAAAGGGCATAAAGACTATCGGCAGCTATAACCTTTTTGGCGAATCCTTTTGCGAATAACGAGACTCCTACTCCGATACCGGAAAGACCATCATGACGGCTGTCAAGCATCTTCCGAAAACCTGAATAGCGCAGCACCGGTCCCATGATAAGCTTTGGAAAGAATATGATATAAAGACCAAATGATATTATATTCTTCTCCGCCTTTTCTCTGCCGCAGTAAACGTCTGCAAGAGTACCTGCCGCCGAAAGCGTAAAAAAAGATATTCCTACCGGGAAAAACGATTCCGGGATTGAGAGAAGTTCCTTGTATATACCAAAAAAATCACTGCGGAAAATAAATATGATCAATACATCAAGCAGCAATGCCAGTCCCAGTACAGAACCGGATATGCCCTTGTTCAACCTGTACTTGCCTATTAATATACAGGCCGCATAATTAAGTGCCGTATATGCGGTCATGAAGAGAAGAAATCCTATTCCGAACATGGAACAGAAAATCATACTCAGCACAAGAAGCGAAATGTTCCGGTATTTTTTTGGAGTAACATAGTATACAAGCAAAGAAACAGGAAAAAAAATATAAACAAACAGCAGACTGCTATAAATCATCTGACCCCTCCGTTTCCGACATTATATACTGTTTAAGTTCGTCTGCGCTCATCATTGTATTAAGCACCTCTATAAGGGACGTTACGGACATCACTGAAGGAAGTCCCATTTTTTTCTGGAGATGCTCACGCAGAATTCTGCTTCTGCTGCCTCCGCTCAGACCAAGTTCAAACAAAGTCTGATTCGTTATATCGCCTGTCCGCTGAATTTCAGAAGCGGTGATACCTGCCTTGTTAAAGGCTTCAAGAAGTATTCCGGCATCAATGCCCTCTACACCAAGTTTGCCCTCGGCAGACGGCTTTTCCTTTCGTTTTTCCTTACCGAAAATATCAGGGATAAACACATTTTTTATACTTCCGCCGTTCACTGCTCCCTTTATATATCCTCGTATCTTACGTCCTGCACTGTCGGAGTCGGTAAGGATTATAATTCCCGTCGTACGGGCATAGTAACGTATAAGCTCCAGTTTTTCCTTATCTTTGAAGATACCGAAGCCGTTTGTAACGATAATAATACCGTCAATAATTGATGAAAGTTTGATCTTGTCGTATTTTCCCTCGACTATCACTGCCTGATTTATTTTTATCATTTTATCACCGTTAATTCTTCAAGGCAAGCATTTTTGCCACTGCCTGTTCCAGAACCGTCTTTTCGTCTCCGCCTGTCGAATTCAGAGTAACTGCCGTATCACGAAGTATTATCAGACAGCTTCTCAGACGTGCAGTACTTATCCGTGACGGAGACCGGAACATTTTCTCAATAATAAATCCCCGGCTAAAATAGCCAAAATCCTGAATAACTTCTGCTGCACTGTGTCCGGATTGTCTTGCTGTCCGGACACGGTACATATCAAGAAAAGAATTTGTTATGCTTGCAAGAACTGTTCCTCTATTCTCCTTTGCCTGCATAAGCTCATCAAGAGCATCGAACGCCTGCTTTCCGTTGAATGCGGCAACAGAATCGGCAAGCCTGAAAACAGTAACACCACTCTGACGATGAACCATTGCATCTATCATTTCACGTGTTATTTCTCTTCCCTGTGCATAGGCGCAGAGCTTATCTATCTCGTTTTCGGCAGCAAGCGGATCACAAAGACAGCGTTCAGCTATTTCACGTGCATTTTCAAGAGATATTGCTCCCCCACGGGACGATGCCGCCGCTGAGATATCCTTTGCAAGTTCCTGCGGAGTTTTCAATGAGAAGCAGACAACAGAACCGTTTTTTGCGATAATATCCGCAAGCTTTTTGTTCTTATCGGCGATGACACGGCTTTTCGTCTTGTAATCGAATCTTGTCTTTATCTCAAAGCCTGTCACGTTCATGATTATCACCGTCATAGGCGGAACTTCTTTAAGAATTTCTGCCACACGCTTTGTAAGATCCTCACGCTGTTCCTCACAGTTATAATCATTTATGAGTATACAGTTATAGTCTGACATCATCGGCATCATCTCTGTCAGATCACGCAGTTCTGAGGGATCGAGATTTTTACCGTTTATACGATTAAGCGCAAAATCTTCATTTTCACCCACAGCCGCCTTTATTATCAGATTTGTCAGCTTTTCAACGCCGCTTACATCCTCGCCGTAGATATAGTATAAATTGCTGAGTTCGCCCTTTCTCAGCTGAGACTTTATTGTTTTTGCGTCAGTATATGCCATTACAGCCTCCTGAATTTATATCCGCCGTCCTCAGACAGCGTTATCTCAAAATTATTCATGCCTCCGTTTTCATCACGTTCTATCATGATATCACCGTTCATTGCATATCCGCATACAACCGGAGATTTCCTGCTGCCGGACGGTCTGACAGTTATAATATTGTCTGCAAAATCCACAGTAAGCTCGCTGCCGTTATATCTGATTTCCAGAGAATCGCTTAAAAATTCAATTTCGTCACCGGCAGCAAGGATGTTTCCGGCATCACGCACAAGTATCTCATCTGCGGTGTACCATTTTCCCACCGTAGCCGGTTTTAATTCTGATATGTATGCTGAATACTGTGACGGCGAGTTTTTTGTCAAAACCAGACTGTCAGCTTCTGATATACCGTTTTCACAAAGATATTTTCTTACATACACCGGAGAATTATAGTATCCGCCAAGATCAAATATCGTAGTGCTTCCCTGATATGTTATCACTGCTGCTGTATTCCGCCCACGTCCAAGAAAGGCTATTCTAAGGGATTCATTAACCGATTTGCTGCTTATCGCCGAACATATCACAACTGCACCGAATGCAGCTGCCATTGCCAATGCGGTAAACGACCTGCGTCCGAAAACAACATGAACGGCAATAACAACTGCTGCAAGAGCAAAAACAATAATAACGGAATGCTCACCCGGAAAACAAAAATATGTCAGGCTGTACCGTGAAATAACATCGGAAGCCGCAAGTACGGGATGAAGCAGTATCCCGGCAAGATCAAGAACAGGAAGAACTCCTCCGGTCATGACGAAAATTGCTCCCAGAACAAGTGCTGCCGAACACAACGGCAGAAACAGCAGATTCGTTACCGGAGAAATCAGGGATGTCTCTCCGAAAAATTTCATGGACAGAGGGAATATACATAAACAAGTACACGTCATTATCATTACACTTTTGGCAAATTTCCGTTCAGTAAAGTTCTCCGTCATGTACGGCCCGAATACGCCTATCCCGAAGGAAGCCGTCACCGAAAGCAGAAAACCGCTGCTGTATACCGCATACGGATTTGCAGTACAGATTATAAGAACCGCCCCTGCAAGTGAATTCAACGTATCAC
>UQXS01000105.1 GCA_900545125.1 uncultured Ruminococcus sp. | reverse complement strand
CGCATGAACCGCAGTTAAGATGATCTGACGGCTTGGTTTTACCCATTTTTTTAAGAACCTCGTTTATTTCCATATCCGAAGGTACAGGCAGCTTGTGTTCTATGAAAGTAAAATCTTTATGTATTTCATTCATATCAGGCTGAACAACATCGAAATTATCAGTTCCGGCATAATTTGCTACCGCAGCATAATCTCTTACCGGTGAGCGATGATATTTTTCCATTACAGGACCGCCTATACAGCTTCCGGAACATACTGACATCTCAATAAAGCATTTGTGCATTCCGCCGCTTTCAATATCTTTCAATGCGGCTATGCAGTTTTCAACGCCGTCAATTGCCATATATGTATAGCCGTTTATCCCCTGCTCCATCGTTTTCAGTATACCGCCTGTGGTGGGGAAGAATCGGGCAAGGCTGTCTTTTCGTATGTCAACATCTTTTTTAAGTTCGATATTTTCGCTTTTAAGCCATTCTGTAAGTTCTTCAAAAGTCAGTACGGCATCTGCCGCATCCTCGTAATATTCAGCCTCATCCTTTTTGGCAACACAAGGTCCGATAAATACCGTCTTTGCATTTGGGATCCTCTTTCTTATATCAACACAGTGAGCGTGCATCGGCGATGCTACATCGGCAAGATATTTAAGTTCTGCCGGGAAATATTTCTGTATAAGCAGATTAAGAGAATGACAGCATGATGAAATAAGTATATCCCTGTTTTCTTCACGAAGAATGCGTTCGTATTCATTCTTGACAATAGTTGCGCCTATTGCCGTTTCTTCGGCATCATAAAATCCCAGTTTCCTGAGCGCTTCACGCATGGAATCAATTCCGACGCCCTCATAATTCGCAATAAACGACGGTGCAAGACTGACTACAACAGGCTCACTGCCTTGGAGAAGAACTTTACATTTTTCAACGCTGTCGGTTATTTCCTTTGCATTCTGTGGGCACACAACAAAACACTGACCGCACAAAATACACTCGTTTCCTATGATATGCGCCTGATTACCAGAAAAACGTATTGCCTTCACAGGACAATGGCGAATACATTTATAGCAGTTTTTACAGTTCGATTTTTTCAATGTCAGCCAATTTGTCATGGATCGGTTATTCTCCTTTCGATCGGCATTAAAGTTTTGCCATGATTCCTGTCTCGAAAAATTCCTTTACCGTATCAGGAGTTACAGAGTAAAATTCATCGTCAACATTAACGCATACGCCTTTCTGACAATTTCCCATACAGAAAGTTCCGCCAAGTTCTACTTTATCGCCGATATTATTTTCAGAAATAAGATACTGAAGCTGTTCAACAACGCTTCTTGAACCCTTTATATGGCATGAGCTGCCAATACATACTGTTACTTTCATTTGCATATTCCTCCTGATTAATTATTCATAGTCAACAACATCGACCCACGAAAGCAGAAATTCTCTTTCTTTTTCATTTCCCTTTACAGACTGCGAAGCCGCTACTATAGGCATCCACTTTTGAACATACTGTTTTGCAGTGTTGCTCTTTTTGCAGAAAAGATCAAGGTATTCACGTGCTCCTTCGATGTCTCCGCTAAGCCAGAACAGAAGATAAGTTCTGGCTGCATCGGCAGAAGCGTTTCCCTGAGTAACGTGAGCCCAGTCTATGATATACGGCATATTGTCGCTTGTGATAATGATATTTGACGGATTCAGATCTCCATGACAAACCTTGTTATGCTTTGGCATACCGTCAAGACGTGTATGAAGATCATATCTTGTTGTTGCATCAAGTTCGCAGGCACTTATCTTGCGGTTCATTTTATCTTTAAGCTTATTTAAAAGCGGGCAGGTTTTAGACTGTATTTCGATCTGTATATCAACAAGCTGTTCAATATATGCCTGTTTATTATCCGGATTTTCTTCCATAAGCTGTGCAAGTGTTTTTCCCTTGATAAATTCGGAAATAATCGACCATTTTCCGTCGATCATGGTAACTTCCAGTATCTTTGGGATGTTAAGTCCGGTTTCCTCAACACGGGACTGATTAAGAGCTTCGTTCAATACATCTGCCTTTGAATAATCATTATTGAACACCTTTATGCAAGTATCACCGTCACGATAGATAGTTTTATTATTTCTGACTGCAATCACTCTGTCAAGTTTCATACCAACATTCCTCCTTTTAGCCTCTGCTGCTTTTTCTGCCGCTGTTGTATACGGCTTTGACTGAATCTGCCTTTTCGTTTTCTGCTGCATACTTAACGGGCATTTCTGCTTCTGCAAAATGTTTTCCGCCGTAATAAGCATTAAGATACATCTGCTTGATTTCGCTCATAAGAGGATATCTCGGATTTGCTCCGGTACACTGATCATCAAATGCCTGTTCGGTCATTTCATCAAGTGTTTCAAGGAAAGCACTTTCATCAATACCGTATTCCTTGATTGTTTCCTTTATGCCGACTTTTGCTTTAAGTTCGTTGACTGCATTGATAAGTCCTTCAAGCTTTTCTTCGTCGTTATTGCCTTTGATTCCAAGCGATTCAGCAACTTCTGCATATCTGGCAAGAGTATGGGGATGACCGTACTGTGAAAATGTTCCCATTTTTGCCGGTGCTTCGGATGAATTGAAACGGAGCACTTCTTCTATCATAAGAGCATTGGCAATTCCATGCGGCAGATGATGGAAAGCTCCCAGCTTATGTGCCATTGAGTGACATACTCCGAGGAATGCATTTGCAAATGCCATACCTGCCATTGTTGCTGCATTAGCCATTTTTTCACGAGCTTCAATATCATTCTGTCCGTTTTCGTAAGCTCTCGGCAGATATTTGAATATTACCTGCAATGCCTGCTTTGCAAGACCGTCAGTATAATCAGTAGCCATCATAGATGCATAGGCTTCAAGGGCGTGAGTCACGGCGTCGATACCGGATGCTGCAGTAAGTCCCTTTGGAGCGGACATATGAAAATCAGTATCTATAACAGCCATATCGGGAAGCAGTTCATAATCGGCAAGAGGATATTTTACACCTGTCTTTTCATCTGTAATTACAGCGAACGGCGTAACTTCAGAGCCTGTTCCGGCAGATGTAGGAATAGCAACAAAATATGCTTTTTCTCCCATCTTCGGGAATGTATATACTCTCTTCCGGATGTCGATAAAGCGCATTGCCATATCCATAAAGTCTGCCTCGGGATGTTCATAAAGTACCCACATTATCTTGGCTGCATCCATTGCAGAACCACCGCCAAGAGCGATGATAGTGTCAGGCTGGAAAGCTGTCATTATTGCTGCGCCTTCCTTTGCAGAAGCAAGCGTCGGATCAGGAGCAACATTAAAGAATGTTGTATGTTCGATATTCATTTCATCGAGCTTATCGGTAATAGCTTTGGTATAACCGTTTTTATAAAGAAAAGTATCGGTTACGATAAATGCTCTCTTTTTGCCCATTACCGTTTTCAGTTCGTCAAGGGCAACAGGCAAGCAGCCTTTCTTTATATAGATCTTTTCAGGCGCACGGAACCAAAGCATATTTTCCCTTCTTTCAGCAACAGTTTTTATATTGATAAGATGCTTTACACCAACGTTTTCACTTACAGAATTTCCTCCCCATGAACCGCAGCCAAGAGTAAGGGACGGAGCAAGTTTAAAATTATAAAGATCTCCTATACCACCGTGAGAGGACGGCGTATTGATAAGGATACGGCAAGTTTTCATACGTTTGCTGAATTTATCTATTTTTTCAGTTTCAGTAACTTCGTTCAGATAAACAGAGGAAGTATGACCATAGCCGCCGTCTGCTACAAGTCTTTCTGCCTTATCAAGGGCATCGTCGAAATTCTTAGCTTTGTACATTGCAAGAACAGGAGACAGTTTCTCGTGAGCAAATTCTTCGCTGAGTTCAACGCTTTCCACTTCTCCTATAAGGATCTTTGTACCGGCAGGAACTTCAACTCCGGCAAGACCGGCAATTTTAGCGGCGGATTGTCCTACGATCTTTGCATTAAGAGCGCCGTTGATAAGCATGGTTTTACGTACTTTTTCGGTTTCCGCATCGTTGAGGAAATAACATCCCCTTTCGGCAAATTCGTTTTTTACTGTATCATAGATCTTTTCCAAAACGATTACAGACTGTTCAGATGCACAGATCATACCATTGTCAAAGGTTTTTGAATGAATTATTGAATTTACGGCAAGCAAAATATCAGCGCTGTCGTCAATAATGGCGGGAGTATTTCCGGCGCCTACTCCCAGCGCCGGTTTGCCGCTGGAATAAGCAGCCTTGACCATTCCGGGGCCTCCGGTTGCAAGAATTATATCTGCTTCTTTCATGACCAGGTTTGTCATTTCAATAGACGGAATATCTATCCAGTCGATAATATTTTCAGGAGCGCCTGCTTTTACAGCAGCTTCAAGAACAATCTTTGCTGCCTCTATAGTAGATTTTTTTGCTCTCGGGTGCGGAGAAATTATGATTGCATTTCTTGTTTTCAATGCAACAAGGCATTTGAAAATAGCAGTTGAAGTAGGATTTGTAGTAGGTATTACAGCAGCAATAACGCCGATCGGTTCAGCGATCTTTTTGATTCCGTAAGCCTTATCTTCTTCAATAACGCCGCAGGTTTTCGTATTCTTGTATGCGTTGTAGATATACTCGGATGCATAGTTATTTTTGATAACCTTATCTTCAACAATTCCCATTCCCGTTTCTTCTACAGCAAGCTTAGCAAGTGGAATTCTTGCCTTATTTGCAGCAGACGCAGCAGCAAAGAAAATTTTATCTACCTGTTCCTGAGTATAGGTCGAAAATATCTGCTGTGCCTTTCGTGTACGGCTGATTGCTTCTTCAAGCTTTTCGACGCTGTCCACAATTTCATAAGCCTTATTCTCCATAGTGATCCTCCTGTGTGATTATTGTTGTCAGGTTTCCTTGACTTCGTTATAATTATAACAAACTTTTTTCGATTTGTAAAATATAAGAATGTTATAATGTATTATCATAATTGATATAACCGGAATTAGTCTGATTATCCGCCTGACAGTGAACACATGACAGCATTATCAGCCGTTATTCTCAAGATTCCGCCGGCGTGACATACACAGCTCCGTTATAAAATTGTTATCAAGTTTCGTAAACTTATATCCCTTGCGATATATGAGCAGATCTTTATAAATTTTTTTATTGCTTTCACAATCACGCTGCACAAGATCATATTTTTCGAGTATTCCGGCAGGTACGGGCGATCCCCACATAAAAGTCTGCGGATTTTCAGAAAGAAGATCAAACTGACTTGCACGCTCTGTAATGTAGATGCAGCGTCTTATATCATCTGGGATATCCTCACGCATTGCTTTTGCCATGGAAAATGTCGGAACACATGGGTCAGCATGAAAAATTCTTATATAATCTTTCAGATCATCAGACATTATTGTTTCTTTCTGTGAAAGTTTATTACTTCTGCTCATTATAAGCTTATAAGCGAACTCGGCTACCATTTCGTACAAAAGTCCTTTTTCTTCAAGCATAGATTTGAAATACTTGTCATAATTGCTTGAATATCGAATTATTCCGAGTTTATAGTCAGAATCGAGTACATCCTTTATCGTACTTTTTGAATCTGTTTCTTTATAGAATATCTCCGCATCAGTATCGGTAATTGTTTTTGAAAATTTGGCAAAAGCTTCGGAAATATAGCAAGCTCCCGGAGCTGACAATGAAAATTTCTGCTTTTTTGCTCCGCCGGATTTATATATCATATCAACCTGATTTATATGATCTATTATTCCCTTTGCATATCCTATAAATTCTTCGCCTTCCGGAGTAAGCACCATGCCTTTTACAGAACGTTCAAATATTTTTATTCCCATTTCTGCCTCCAGTTCCTTAATAGAACGGCTTAGATTAGGCTGGGCAACAATAAGATTCTGAGCCGCTTTATTAAGCGAGCCGACTCTGGCAACTTCAATAGCATATGTAATATGTAATATGTTCATAAAAATCCCCCACTTTATCTTTCTGCGCTGATAACTATGATTATCAAAAAAAGCTTGAATACGCTTTATTCACGTATTCAAGCTAATTAATGTGGTCGAGGTGACAGGATTTGAACCTGCGGCCCCTACGTCCCGAACGTAGTACTCTACCAAACTGAGCCACACCTCGAACGATATATATTATACTACAAACAAACAGAAATGTCAATAGTCTGACAGAAAAAAATATAAATTTTATATTTTTAATTTATATATTGCATTTAAGACACTGACATTTCTTTAATTAATCTGCGACCAGATAATATATATTTCCATACCATTCCCGCACCCAGTATGACGGCAGAAGATACCATCGTGTCGATGCTGAGATATGACTGACATTAATTCCCAGTTTCTTGGCAATAAGTTCCGCTCTGAGCTGATGAAATCCATCGGTAACAATAGTGATATTGCTGCACAGTCCTTGTTTTTCAATAAGATTCATTGAGAACCTGATATTTTCTACTGTATTTACAGATCTGTCCTCAACATAGATCCGTCCGGGAGCTATTTCTTTTTCTATGAGATATTCTTTCATGCACTGTGCCTCGCTGATAATTTCATCCTCTCCCTGTCCTCCGGAAACTACAACATTTACCGAATCATGCTTTGAAAGATAATCATAAGCAGCCTCCAGACGTCTTTTCAGCATATTGCTTGGTCTGCCCTTCTTTACCTGACAGCCAAGCACTACAAGAGTAGTATTATCGTCAGGAGGAGCGTCGTTCATAGCTTTTATCATAAAAAAACTCATTGTTGCCGATATCATTACACAGATAACGCAAACAGACGAGACGGACAAAACCAGAATCTTACCAGCCGGTGAATTCCACAAATGTCCTATAAAAACAGTGAATCTTCTGAAAAAAACAAAAATCATGAGCAATGCCGCCGATACAGTCATTCCCGTAACACTGCCGATATTTATAATATGTTTTGTGACAGGTATCATAAACCAGATAAGAGAACATAGGGAAACGACAGCAGGAATAATTTTTATTCCCGTGTTTTCTATAAAATTATTCATGATTCTTCTTTTTCATTCCGGATGAAAGCTTCAGAATACGGTCAAGATCTTCCTTTGAAGTCGAATCGCTTCCCAAGTGAGTCGGAACGCTGTTATACAGACCGTGAAAGTCCGAACCTCCGGTTTTAATGAGCTCATATCGTTCTGCAATAGCTGAAAGTTCTCTGCGGTAATTTTCATCGGCAGAATAATGACCGATCTCAACACCGTCTATCTTGCCTTTTTGGGCAAGTTCTTCCAGCAGCTCGATATTATCATACTGAGCCGGATGAGCCATTACTGCAATTCCCTTTGCCGTGTGAATAAGATCTATTACAAAATTCACATCGGGATATTCACGCTCAACATAACACGAACCTGTCTGCGGATTGAAAAGCTCCCTGTCAAGATCACCGTACATTTCAAGAGCATATCCGTAATCAACCAGAGCACGCATTATGTGCTGTTTGAAGATACTCTTTGACGAAGTGGTATGTTTAAGGATACTCTCGATAGGAATCGGGAATTTTTCCATGACCTTTTCTATCATTTCTTTTGAGCATGCCTTTCTGATCTCACATGATTTCAGGCATAATCCCTCCAGACGATCAGGTTTAAGAGGAGCATAGCAAAGAATATGTACTTTGCTGTTCCTGTCCTTGTCCCATGCGGAAAGTTCAACGCCGTGAAGTATTTTTATGCCGGCACGTTCGCCGAGAATATCCGAGCGTGAAAAAGATGCCATTGTATCATGATCGGTAATTGACAGCCAGCTTATATTCGTTCGTTTTGCCTGTTCTATTACATCTTCTATTCCAAGCGAACCATCGGAAAGCTTGGTATGACAGTGCAGATCGCAAATCATTGCAGTAAAATCTCCCTTAAAATTAATAATGCATAAATATTATACCATAATTATATGCAAGATACAAGGGGTTTACAATAATTTCACTTATTTTTCACAATTATTCTGTACAGAATGCCGAATAGAGGTCGCTTTTTTTGAAACCTGTATCCTTTGCTACAGCCTTGCAGGCATCAACAGGGCGCTCCCCCATATCCACAAGACAGCGAACCTGTTCAAGAGCCTGACTAATAGTGATATTTTCCCCGTTTTTTTTCGTTCCTCCGCTGACAACAAGAACAAATTCTCCTTTTGGCTCATGTTCGGAATAATACTCCTGCGCCCGTTCAACAGTCATGCGAAGAATTTCCTCGTGGAGCTTTGTCAGCTCACGGCAGACGGCAACAGGACGATCTGCACCAAATATCTGCCGGAAATCCGCCAGAGTGCCTTTCAGTTTATGCGGTGCTTCATAGAACACCATAACAGCTGTTTCGTCTTTGAGTGCTTCCAGTCTTTCGTTGCGTTCCTTTTTGGGCACAGGGAGAAATCCCTCAAAAGTAAATCTCCGTGCCGGAAACCCTGACAAAGCAACAGCCGAAATAACGGCGCTTGGTCCGGGAACCACCCGTACTTCTATATCGTTTTCCGCACACATCTGCACAAGAACAACTCCCGGGTC
>UQXS01000104.1 GCA_900545125.1 uncultured Ruminococcus sp. | reverse complement strand
AAAAAAGTATCATCCGGTACACGACCTGAACGGCACAAAATGGAATATGCTCGGTCTGAAAACGGGATATTATAATACAAAACTTCACGCCGGAGCTTTCTCACTGCCGAATTACGTTGAGGAAATGCTCAGGGATGTAGAATGAGAGGAAAAAATATGCTTCAAAAAAATATATCAACATTTATCGCCTGCGACAGTGAGTACGAAGATGCAGATATCGTACTTTTCGGCGCAGGATTCGACAGTACAACAAGTTTTCGTCCGGGAACACGTTTCGGCCCTTCCGCTATAAGAAACGAGAGCTTCGGGATAGAAACGTACAGTCCCTATCAGGACAAGGATATGACTGATTACCGCTTCTTCGACAGCGGTGACATTGATATTGTTTTCGGCGGCGTAAGACGTACCATAGCCGATATCGCCATGCGTACAGATATGATACTTACAGACGGCAAGCTTCCGTTCATGATAGGAGGAGAGCATCTTGTGACGCTCGGATCTGTTATGGCTGCAAAGGAGAAAAACGACGACCTGTACATAATCCATTTTGATGCTCATGCTGACCTTCGTGATGACTATCTTGGTCAGCAGCTTTCCCACGCCTGCGTCCTCAGACGCTGTCATGAACTGGTAGGAGACGGACATATTTTCCAGTTCGGTATCAGGAGCGGAGACTGTGAGGAATTCCGGTTTGCCGCTGAACATACAGAGATGCATAAATTCGACTTCGGCGGACTTGAAAAAACCGTGGAAAAACTCAAAGGGAAAAAGGTATATTTTACTCTTGATCTCGACGTGCTTGATCCGTCAGTTTTTCCCGGAACGGGAACTCCGGAAGCAGGCGGAGTTTCATTTGAAGAATTGAGAAAAGCTGCCTCACTTGTCTGCGGCAGTCTGGATATCGTGGGCTGCGACGTGTGCGAGCTTAGTCCCGTTTACGACCAGAGCGGAGTTTCAACAGCCACTGCCTGCAAGATAATACGTGAAATGCTTCTGGCACTTTCATAAAGGGGAAACATTATGCAGGTATACAGAAGAAATATTCCGGTCAATACACCGCAGGGCAGAAAAGCAGTAAAAATTATACTCACGCTGGTTATGCTTACTTTATCCGTGATATTTATTTTTACGGGAGTTATAATCAAAATTGCAAGTAATAAAGTATATAGCAACTGTACTGAAGAAATTTCTGCCGAGGTGATTGATCTTCGTGAACATACAAGCACTTCTCATCATAAGGGGAGAAGCAGAACAAGCATCACTTATCGCCCTGTATTTGAATACACGTACAATGGCAAGAATTACGTCAGGGAAAGTAATATTTCTTCCGATCCGCCGGAGTATGAGATCGGCGAGACTGTCAAGCTGAAAATAGATCCCGACGACCCGAACAAGTTTTACGATCCAAGCAGTAAAGTTATCTCGGTAATAGGCTTTGTATTCGCCGGAGTCGGCGTGCTGATGCTGATAATATATATCGTAGTTATGATCGCATTAAGCAAAAAGAAAGTTACGGACGATCAGGCGGAAATCGAGACTGTGACCGGGACAGACTATAACTATTATGATGAAGAATATTACAAAAAAAATGATTATGATTGATTAAAAAGGAGAATATATATGAAAAAATGTATGATAATCGGCTGCGGAGGAGTAGCCTCTGTAGCAATTCACAAGTGCTGTCAGAACAGCGAAGTTTTTGAGGGAATCATGATTGCAAGCCGGACAAAATCCAAATGTGATGCCCTGAAAGAAAAGCTCCAGCCCACAACAAAGACAGTCATTGAGACTGCTCAGGTAAACGCTGATAATGTTGACGAACTTGTTGCTCTTATTGAATCGTATAAGCCGGATGTGGTGCTGAATCTTGCGCTTCCTTATCAGGATCTTACGATAATGGATGCCTGTCTTGCAACGAAAACTCACTATGTTGATACCGCCAACTACGAACCCCTTGATACTGCAAAATTCGAGTACAAATGGCAGTGGGCATACCGTGAACGCTTTGAAAAGGCTGGTATCACGGCTCTTCTCGGAAGCGGATTTGACCCCGGCGTTACAGGCGTTTTCTCGGCTTATGCAATGAAGCATGAGTTTGACGAGATCAATTACATTGATATTCTGGACTGCAACGGCGGAGATCACGGCTATCCGTTTGCAACGAATTTTAATCCCGAAATCAATATCCGTGAGGTATCCGCAAAGGGAAGCTACATCGAAAACGGAAAATGGATCGAAACCGAACCAATGGAAATAAAACGTGTATATAACTTCAAGGGCGTAGGCGAAAAAGATATGTATCTTCTTCACCATGAGGAGCTTGAATCACTGGCGCTCAACATCAAAGGCATCAAGAGGATACGTTTCTTCATGACATTCGGTCAGAGTTATCTTACACATCTGAAATGCCTTGAAAACGTGGGAATGACATCAATCGAACCTATCATGTACGAAGGACGGGAAATCGTTCCGCTCCAGTTCCTTAAAGCAGTTCTCCCTGACCCTGCAAGCCTTGGCCCGAGAACAGTGGGCAAGACAAATATCGGCTGCATTTTCAGGGGCAAAAAAGACGGAAAAGACAAGAACTACTATCTTTACAACATATGCGATCATCAGGAATGCTACAGGGAAGTCGGATCTCAGGCAATTTCTTATACAACGGGAGTTCCTGCAATGATCGGTGCAATGATGATAATGACCGGCAAGTGGAATAAAGCCGGAGTTTACAACATTGAGGAATTTGATCCTGATCCTTTCATGGAAGCTCTCAACAAATGGGGACTGCCCTGGGAAGAGGATTTTGATCCCACACTCGTAGATTAAGGAGGAAATTATTTGAGTTTCAGCGATTTGTTCGAAAGAAATCGTCAGTCGCTTCAGCAAGTAATCTGTTGTGAAAATTTCATATCCGGTTATCATGAATTTTTCTGTGCTGCATTCAATACTTTAAATGACCTTAAAACTGACAAAATCGGAGAGTTTGCAGCTCAATGCCGTATACTTACAACTGGAAATATATAGGAAATACGAGATCGTTTTTATCACCTCCGCCATGCCAATTACGGATATCACTACGGTACAAAATACGCTGAACCGGATTTTGAACTGCTGTAAAAACACAGCGGCAATGATTTTTCGGCGCTGCTTGCAGCCGGAATGATGCATGAAAACGGTTACTGCCGTGAAAAATGCACGCTTCTTATTGCTGATTATACCGAATTTCTTCCGCTTGTTATCCACGGTTTTAATGATTGGGTTTCGCAGGTAAGAGATGCTTCTGAAAAAAGTTTCTTTGATATGCTCCCGAAAGCCGATATTCTGACTGTTGTTAAAACTTACCGTGAAGCGGATACCGTGGTAAAATGCGGCAGATGCAATCATAGTGTTCTTGATTACGCACGTAAAAAAATGGCTGAAATGATACGATTGACAGATGATATAGAAATTGTCTCCGGAATAAAAACGGAATCCGAACCGAATGAACGTTACAGATTATATTTCCCTCTGCTTTGCAGTCGGCTTATATCGGCTGAAACGGCAGATCACATTATAAATACAGAAACTAATGTCATAAAGGACAGACTTTTGATTACGATGATTTCAAAATATGATCTGTCCAAAAAACGTCTTATTGAACTGACAGAATGCAGAATCCCAAGAATCAGGTATATTGCAGTCAGAGAGCTTTATGAGAGGTTCGGATTATGGCAGAACGCCGAAAAGCTCCTTTTGGATAAAGGAGCTTCGGTGCGTGGGCAGATGCAGTATTATTTTGAAAAATCCGGTCAGATCGACTTGAAAAACTTTTACAGGGAAAATTTTCCGAACCCGGAAGCGATAAAAGGCTTCGGTGAATGCGGAGTTTATGCCGACGAATCCGAGGTAAAACGGTTTGTTTCATCGGAAAATGAAAAAATTGCCGCTGCCACAGTTTATGCTCTTTTCAGGCTGACTTCGGATGGCAACGACGATTTGTATTACAATATGATGACTGATCCGAGACAACAGGTATCGAAAGCTGCTTTTAATGCTATGCACAGCTGCGGAAATGCTGTTCCTGGAATAGTTTACAACGATATTATCAGTCATCGCAGCGACCAATTGACAGCCAAACGTCTGGTAAAGCTCCTCTGTCGCAATACGGGAAGCCTTTGGAATGCAATGCCATATTTTATACGTCTCTATTATGCCCCGGAAGAGTATATACGTCTCCCGGTACGCATGGCGATATCCTAAAGATCCTATATATATCATTCAACAAGAGAGCACGCCGCAGAGATCAGAAGAGCAATAGAGGAAATTTCGCTTCCTGAAGACCTTACAACACAAATTTACAGAGAGATTGGAGTGATCTGATGCAGAATCTATTGTCCTTGAAAACGCCGTGCTACGTAATCGACGAGCAGAAAATTATACACAACCTTGAAATACTTCACGGAGTTGAGGAACGTACGGGAGCAAAGATTCTTCTTGCTCAGAAAGCCTTTTCGTGTTATCATCTTTATCCCACGATAGGGGAGTATATTTCGGGAACGGCTTGCAGCGGTCTTTTTGAGGCACGTCTCGGATACGAGGAAATGGGAAAGGAAAATCACGTATTTTCTGCTGCTTACCGTGAAGAAGAAATTGAGGAAATAATCAGATACTGCGGTCATATTATTTTCAATTCCTTTTCTCAGCTTGACAGATATCGCAATCGTGTTCTGGCTGCCGGGAAAAAAATCGGGCTGCGCATAAATCCGGAATGCTCTACTCAGGAGGGACATGAAATATACGATCCATGTTCTTCTAAATCACGATTGGGAATTACAAACAAAAACTTCCGGCGGGATGATATCGGCGGTGTATCGGGAATACATTTCCATACGCTTTGCGAGCAGAATTCGGATGATCTTGAAAAAACTCTGGACGCCGTTGAGGAAAAATTCGGCGATATACTGCCACGAATGGAGTGGATCAATTTCGGTGGAGGTCACCACATCACCAGGGAAGATTACAACATCCCCCGACTGGAACGGTGCATAAAAAGGATGCAGGAAAAATACGGGCTGGAGGTATATCTTGAACCGGGAGAAGCCGTTGCTCTGAATGCCGGATATCTGGTGACGCAGGTGCTTGATATCACCGAAAATGATATGCCAATTGCAATTCTGGATACTTCGGCAGCCTGTCATATGCCTGATGTTCTTGAAATGCCCTACAGACCGCCGCTTATCAATTCCGGAGCTGCTTTCGAGAAAAGGTATACCTACCGTCTTGGTTCGCAGACCTGCCTTGCCGGAGATGTTATCGGAGAATATTCTTTTGACGATCCGCTTGAAATCGGCGATAAGCTTATTTTCGGGGATATGGCTATTTATTCTATGGTGAAAAATAATACTTTTAACGGAATGCCTCTGCCGGATATTGTTCTGAAAAAAAACAACGGAACATTTGAAACATTCAGACAATTTGGCTACATGGATTTCCGTGAAAGGCTCTGAATAAAACGGATGCTGATATTGCATCCGTTTTTCATATTTTGTGGATTTCGGCAAATAATACAAATACGGCAGATCGGATTTGTACATGATAGATATTGACATATACCCTGATAGGGTATATAATTATAATATCAAATATACCCTATGAGGGTATACTAAGGAGTGATGATATGAGCGGCAAAAAAAATCCGGAATGCTGCCGTTACAAGGATAAACCGAGGAACGAACAAACACTGAAACAGCTGCGTAATCGTATAAACCGCATCGTTGGGCAGTTGAACGGGATACAGAAAATGCTTGACGAAAACCGCTACTGCGACGATATCCTTACGCAGATCGCTGCCGTAGAAAGCGCTTTGCAAAGTGTGGGATATATCGTCTTGCAGGAACATATGCAGACTTGTGTCGCAGACCAGATCAGAACGGGCAATACCGAAATAATAACGGAAGCTGTTGAACTTATCAAAAAGCTGAAATAAACGAGGGTGATATTGCAATGCAAAAGAAAAAATTTGACGTTACCGGAATGACTTGCTCTGCCTGTCAGGCTCATGTTGAAAAAGCCGTCGGAAAGGTGGATGGCGTGGCGGCAGTAAACGTAAATCTGCTGCGTAACTTCATGGAAGTGGAGTTTGACGAAAAAGTTACAGGAACACAAAAAATTATACAAGCAGTTGAAAATTCAGGTTACGGAGCATCTGAAAAAGGAGCGGTATCCCAGAATAAAGGAAAGGAAATAGATGGCGAGGAGGAACATCTGAAAAAGACAAAACATCGGCTTATACTGTCGGTATTGATTCTTATACCGCTGTTCTATATCTGCATGGGACACATGATCGGTGTACCGCTGCCTCCGTTTCTGACAGGTCATGAAAATATGATGATCTTTGCCCTGACGCAGCTGCTGCTCACTATACCGATCATAGCCCTTAATTTCCATTTTTTCAGAAACGGATTCCGGAATCTTATCCGCCGTGCTCCGAATATGGACAGCCTTATTGCTCTCGGAGCATCAGCGGCATTCGTATACAGCCTATACGGAACGTATATGACGGCTTACTATATGGGTCACGGAGATCTGAACTCCGCTCACGGATTTATGGAAAATCTCTACTATGAATCCTGTGGAACAATTCTGACTCTTATTACTATCGGTAAATATCTTGAAGTTAAAAGCCGCAGGAAAACGTCCGATGCCGTAAGCAAGCTGATTGATCTTGCACCGAAAACAGCTATTGTTCTCAGAGACGGACGTGAAACAGAAATTCCGGCATCCGAAATAGCGGTGGGGGATATCTTTCTCCTGAAAGCCGGAGCATCCGTTCCTTGTGACGGAACGGTACTTGAGGGAAGCTGTTATGTTGACCAATCGGCACTGACGGGAGAAAGTCTGCCGGTGGAGAAAACTTCCGGAGACAAGCTGATGAGTGCAAGTGTTTCCACTGGCGGCTTTGTAAAATGCCGGTGTGACCGTGCCGAAAAAGATTCTACCCTTTCACGCATTATCGCTCTTGTTGAGGATGCTTCGGCATCCAAAGCACCTATCGCACGTCTTGCGGATAAGATCAGCGGAATTTTTGTTCCGGTCGTTATCGGCATTTCTCTGATTTCAGCAATTGTCTGGATGATCGTTACGGGCGATCTGGCGGCAGCCGTTAAAGCTGCAATATCTGTGCTGGTTATTTCGTGTCCTTGTTCTCTGGGACTTGCAACTCCTACTGCAATTATGGTCGGTACGGGAAAAGGAGCGCAGAACGGTATTCTTATAAAATCCGCCGAAAGTCTGGAAACAGCTCATCATGTCAGCACAGTCGTACTTGATAAAACAGGCACTTGCACAGAGGGAAAACCGTCAGTGCAGAGGGTATATACCCATAACATATCCGAGGAAGAGCTTATGCCGCTTATCGTCTCTGTTGAGGCAAATTCCTCGCATCCGCTGGCACGTTCCATAACGGAATACTGTACCGGAAAAGATATCTCCGCAGTTGTCTGTACAGATTATTCCGAGACACCCGGAGGGGGTATATCCGGAATTGTGAACGGAAGAAAGATCTTAGTAGGAAACCGCCGCCTCATGGAGCAGAATAAAATCGACATTTCAGTATTCGCAGATATGGCGGATACCGCTTCATCGCAGGGCGGAATTCCTCTGTATGCCGCTGTAGACGGCAGAATCGCAGGAATGTTTGTAATAGCCGACCCCGTAAAAAAGACATCAAAAGAAGCCGTTTCATCACTGAAACGGATGGGAATAAAAACAGTCATGCTCACCGGAGACAATGCCGGTACAGCAGAATCTGTGCGGGCAGAACTTGAGATCGACGAGGTATTCGCTGAACTTCTTCCGGAAGATAAAACACGGATAATCCGTGAACTTCAGTCAGACGGAGAAAAGGTCGCAATGACCGGAGACGGCATAAACGATGCTCCCGCTCTTGCTGCCGCTGATGTAGGAATTGCAGTGGGGGCAGGTCAGGATATTGCAATAGAATCGGCGGATATAGTTCTTGTTAAAAACGATCTCCGTGATGCCGCCGAGGCAATACGTCTCAGCCGTGCGACAATGAGAAATATCAGGCAGAATCTTTTCTGGGCGCTGATATATAATTCACTTGGCATTCCGTTGGCAGCAGGAGTGTTTTATCCGATTTTCGGCTGGCAGCTTAACCCAATGTTCGGAGCGGCGGCAATGAGTCTTAGCTCCGTATGCGTTGTAACAAACGCTCTGCGCCTGAACTTTTTCAGGAGTGAAAAAAGCAGAACAGAGGAAACAGCGCCGGAAGAAATAAAAATAACAGAACCGGAGGTGAAAACAGTGAAAAAGACAATGAAGATTGAAGGCATGATGTGCAGTCATTGTACGGGTATGGTAACGAAAGTTCTCAATGCCGTTGACGGCGTTACCGCTGAGGTGTCACTGGAGGATAAGTGCGCATATATCGAGCTTTCAAGGGATGTTCCGGACGACGTGCTCATTAAAGCAGTTACTGATGCCGGATATGAAGTGACAGGGGTTAAATAAGAAAAAGACACCTTTTCAGGTGTCTCAGTCTGTCGAAAAAGTCAAGTTTTTGCTTGGCTTTTTTTCATAGATATGGTAT
>UQXS01000103.1 GCA_900545125.1 uncultured Ruminococcus sp. | reverse complement strand
TCTGTGGCCTGCCCAGTAGCAAGTAGTAGCAGCGGAGGTGATTGTGATACCTCTTTCCTGCTCCTGCTCCATCCAGTCCATAGTAGCGGAACCTTCGTGAGTTTCACCGATCTTGTGATTTACACCGGTGTAGAAAAGGATACGCTCTGTGGTTGTGGTCTTACCTGCGTCGATGTGGGCCATGATGCCGATATTTCTTGTATTTTCAAGCGTACAGTCTCTTGACATAATAATCCTCCTTCGATACCGTTATTACCAGCGGTAGTGTGCAAAAGCCTTGTTTGCTTCTGCCATCTTGTGTGTATCGTCACGCTTCTTGCAGGCGCCGCCTGTTCCGTTGATAGCGTCGAGGATCTCACCGGCAAGTCTTTCTTTCATTGTCTTTTCGTTTCTCAGTCTGGCGTACTTTGTTATCCATCTGAGACCGAGAGTCTGACGTCTTTCAGGTCTTACCTCCATAGGTACCTGATATGTGGCACCTCCGAGACGGCGAGCCTTTACTTCGAGTTCAGGCATGATATTTTCCATAGCCTGCTCGAACACCTCAAGAGCGTCCTTGCCTGTTTTTTCAGCTACGATTGCAAATGCATCGTAAACGATTTTCTGTGCAACACCCTTCTTACCGTCAAGCATAATGTTGTTGATAAGGCGTGTTACGAGCTTTGAATTGTATACAGGATCCTGTAATACATCACGCTTTGCGATATTACCTCTTCTTGGCATTTCGCTTCCCTCCTTCACATAGATTCATGAATTCATAGGTACTCGTACCATGCGGATTACTGCCGATCATCGGCGTTTCTTCACCCGCCGGTCCCGTCAAGACCAATGCAGAGGTTTTATATATAAAACTCCGCATTTATCCTGCGATAGTAGTTATCCTATTTTAATTTACGGCATAAAACAGTCTGCCGCCGACCGGTTCTGAGATCTTACTTCTGCTTAGGTCTCTTAGCGCCGTACTTGGAACGAGCCTGAGCACGGTTTGCAACGCCCTGAGCATCAAGTGTACCTCTGATGATGTGGTAACGCACACCAGGGAGATCCTTAACACGTCCGCCTCTGATGAGAACAACGCTGTGTTCCTGAAGGTTGTGACCGATACCGGGGATATAAGAAGTTACCTCATATCCGTTTGTGAGCTTAACTCTGGCGATTTTTCTCATAGCTGAGTTAGGCTTTTTAGGAGTAGCGGTTCTTACAGCAGTACAAACGCCTCTCTTCTGGGGAGAACTCTGGTTGATCTGAGTCTTTTTCTTAGCGTTGTAGCCCTTCTGGAGTGCAGGAGCTGTGGACTTTGTTTCAAGATCCTTTCTTCCTTTACGAACGAGCTGGTTAAATGTAGGCATAATCTTCCTCCTTTTCTTAAAAGATAATCATGAATGCGGATATAAAATCAGCACACTTATTTATTATATCCAAAAAAATCCGGCTTGTCAAGGGGTATCCTTAAAAAAGCCGGATTTTTACGATATTTTGTTATTTTCTCCACTAAAGGGCTGTTAAATCAGCAGCAGTTTGGCAGATTTTTCACTTCTGACTGTTTTTTATCCACTCATCTAAAGGCGGAAAGTCCTTATTATTACCGCCTGATGAAAGTTCGGTATAGTATTGCAGGATATACGTTGCGTCAGATCCGGTTATGATTCCGTCGCCTGTAACATCAGCAGCCCTGAACTGAATATCGTCAAGACCGGAATCCTGTCCGGAGCTTATATTTGTATATGCCTGCAAAACATAGGTCGCATCCGAGCCGGTTATGATTCCGTCGAGAGTGACATCGCCGAGGGTAAAATCCTGCTCCAGAGCCGCAAAGGTTCTATTATACTTTTTGGCATACGCTTCGGCGGTTGAACCACTGTAGCCTTTTATAACGCCGTCATACATATATAATTGGTTATCGTTATCATGCCAATTAGAAATAGTACCCATATGGTCTTCGATACTGCAGTCGGGATTCATTATGGTTATTGAGGTGAGATTATGGGATAGTTCAAATACATATCTATTGATGCTTGTAATGGAGTAGGGGATTATAACATCTCCGGAACAAGTCGTTCCGTCAACAAGAATGTCGTTTATAATTACTAATGGATCTTGTTTTTGCTTATTTTTAAGCCATTGAGTATCATAGAATGCTCTGCCGCCAATATATTTAACAGAATCGGGAATCGTTATCGAAGCAAGATTTGAGCAGTATTCAAATGCGTTGCCTTCGATACTCGTAACAGAATCGGGAATAGTGACCGAAGTAAGGTTCTTGCATTGGCTGAACGCCCCGTATGCGATAAGCTTAACGTTATCAGGGATCGTAATATCCCCCGAACAAGTCGTTCCGTCAATAAGAATATCGTTTACAATTACTAACGGATTTTCTTTTTGTTTATTTTTGATCCATGTAGTAGGATAAAATGCTCTGCCGCCAATATATGTAACAGAATCGGGAATCGTTATAGATTCAATGCCTGTACGTGAGAACGATTCATAGCCGATACTTGTGACGGAATCAGGAATTGTTATTGAAGTAAGGTTGTAGCAGCAGGAAAACGCTTCATTTTCGATACTCGTGACAGAATCGGGAATTATTATTGTAGTAATACTTTTATTATGGAAAAACGCAAGTTTGCCAATACACGTAACGGGCAGCCCGTCTATTTCGGACGGAATTGTAACATTTGAGGCATTTCCTGTATATTTTGAAATTTCAACATGGTCATTATATTTTATTATATTGTAATTTCCGTATGTTCCATCAGTTCCTGCAATTGCAGGAATTTCCGCAGCAGGCAAAAAAACCGGAAAACTTACTCCTATAATAGTAACGGCAAGGAGCAAAGCTGTAATTTTTTTGATATTCATAAGTTTATCTCCCGGAAATCATTTTTTAATCCACTCTTCTATAGGCGGAAAGTCCTTATTATTACCGCCTGATGAAAGTTCGGTATAGTATTGCAGGATATACGTTGCGTCAGATCCGGTTATGATTCCGTCGCCTGTAACATCAGCAGCCCTGAACTGAATATCGTCAAGACCGGAATCCTGTCCGGAGCTTATATTTGTATATGCCTGCAAAACATAGGTCGCATCCGAGCCGTTTATAATTCCGTCCTTTGTAACGTCGCCGAGAAGAAAATCATTGTCCGGTTTGTTTGCTGTGGCTGTAATTGTAATTGAAGCGGTGATCTCGCCGTAGCTTTTACTGCTGCAATGAACGGTAAGTGTATCTGTTCCGGCAGCAAAAATCGTTAACTGATTGCCGTTTATACTTGCGACGTTCCAGTTGCTGAAAGTCAGCCATACATTGTTGTCAAATTCGTTTCTGTCTGAGAAATCGTAGCTGAGAGTGAAAGTGTTTCCGACATAAAGCTGACTCGGATCAGGCTGATTGATAATGATATAAGGCTTATCGTGGGGGAGCGTTGTAGTGGTTGTAGTAGATGTCGAAGTGGCAGTTGTCGTGGTTGTAGATGCAGATGAAGTAGTTGTAGTGGTATCATCTGTAGTGGATGTGGTTGTGGACGTAGTTGTGGAAGTAGTTGTGGACGTTGTCGTGGACGTGGTTGTAGATGAAGTAGTTGTAGTGGTATCCGCTGAGGTAGTCGTGGTGGAAGTAGTTGATGAGGTTGTTGTAGCTGTAGTCAGCGGCGGATCTTTTATATTTATATAGAAATAATCATTGGCGCTTACCCATTCTGAAAGAACATCATTGTATATCCAGTAGGTTACGGTTATCCGGCATGAATGCACATATGAAGTGTCAAATCCGCTGACAGAGTACCTGTCGGTATTATCGGTGAAAAGGTCGTTGTAGTGAACCAGCTCGGTTTGTCCGTTCTTTATATGATAAGCATTCAGGGTGAGTCCGGACGGATCAAATTGTTCGCCTGCATAGTATTCCGTTTTGTATGGCAGTGAGGCAATTTCAAGTCTGGCAGTGAATCGTGCATCCGTAGTAGTAGTGGTGGTGGTAGTTGTGGTAGTCGTCGTTGTGGTAGTTGTCGTTGTTGTAGTGGTGGTGGAATGAGAAGTGGTTTTCGGGGGAGGGAGTGTCATTCGTGTTGAGGTAGTCTGTGAAGCACCGCCTGCAACAGTGATTCTTCCGTCCCTGAAGATAGGGAAGTATGCCTGACCGTTAGTTTCAAAAGCAGTCGTATCGTTGGATATCCATTTTACATCGTAATCGCCGTTAGCGCATCCGTCCGGAACATGGAAGAACACTGAAAAAATTGTACTCTTATCCGCACCGCCGGAAGCACTTGTAGAACCGTTTACGTCAAACATGATGGTATTTCCGCTGATATTTGATGATATGGTTGCATCATATGCCGGGCAGGTCGAAGATATGCCTGTGATCTGGATAGGCGAGGATACGGTGATTCCGACATCGTTTATCTGACTGAGGGCAATGGGGTTGCGTACAACTATATTTACCTGAACGTCTGATCCGGGGCTTGCCGTTTCTGAAACGACGTACCATGTTGTACGGGAAGATGAGGCTGTGTTGTGTTCGGGAATTATCTGGGACACTGCTTCTGCCGTTCCGGGAATTATACACATAAGTGTGAGGAGCAGGCTGGTAAAAAGTGCAGCGATTTTGTTGTGTCCGACTTTCATTTGTAAAACCTCCGTTTTTTAAAAGTTGTGGGAAATCATTTTCCGGTTTATTTTCTTTTGACTGCTAAAAGCAGTATGATCGGATATATTTCAAGACGGCCTATCAGCATATCGAAGCAGAGAACGATTTTTGAGAATGATGACATTCCTCCGAAATTTCCTGCCGAACCAAAAGTGCCGACTCCGAATCCGATATTGTTCATGGTTGTGATTACTGCCGAAGCGGATTCCTCAATTGTGAATCTGTCAAGAGTGACAAGAAGTATTGAAGCAAACATCAGCAGGATATAAATTATAAAATAAGACGTAACACCACGGACAACGTCTCTTTCTACAGGCTTTCCGTCCATTTTTACTGATGACACCGAACGTGGATTTATGATATATTTGAGTTCTTTGACGCCTGCCTTGAACATTATAATGACACGGGATACCTTTAATCCGCCTCCGGTCGAACTGGCACACGATCCGATAAACATAATCATCAGCAGCAGTGTCTGAGAGAAAACAGGCCATGTGTTTGTATCAATGACGGAAAATCCCGTTGAAGTTATCGTAGAAGCGGTCATGAAGAATGAATATCTCAGTGATTCAAGGAATCCGCTGTATATATCCCTTATGTTTAAAGCGATAAGCAGCGTAACCGTCAGGATTATTCCAAGATAAGTCCTCAGTTCCTCATTTTTGAATACCATTGAAAAACGGCGTATAAGCAGATAATAATAAAGGTTGAAGTTTACGCCGAAAATAATAATGAAAACGGCGATCACCATTTCAACATAGAGACTGTTGTAATGTGCTATGCTGTTGCCGTAAATCGAAAAGCCGCCTGTTCCTGCTGATGAAAATGTATGAACAACAGCATCGTAAAAGGAAAGTCCGCCGAACAGCAGCATAATTATCTCAATGACTGTAAGGACAATATATATTCCGTAGAGGATTCTTGCGGAATTGCCTGATTTTGATACAAGCCGTCCGACTTTCGGTCCGGGACATTCGGCACGCATCATGTGCATGGCTCGTGAATCGTTGCTGGACATAATGGCAAGAACGATCATGATTATTCCCATACCACCCAGCCAGTGGGTGAATGAACGCCAGAAAAGCGAGGCTCTGGAAAGTTCCTCTACATTGCCCAATATTGACGAACCGGTAGTTGTAAATCCGGAAACTGTTTCAAAAAGAGCATCTACGTAGTTGGGAATATCGCCGGATATTACAAAAGGAAGCGCACATACGGCGGATACTACGACCCATGAAGCGGCAACGCTTATAAATCCTTCCATGGAGTAGACGGAATTGTCTTTTGGCTTTTTTATTGTTACAGCAAAACCGGGAATAAGAAGAATAAGAATGGGGATCCCGAAAGAGGCGATAATGTGCGTTTCGCCGTAAATGAATCCAACCAGAACAGGCAGGAGCATTGCAAGCCCGACTACCTTTGAGATCTGTCCCATTACGTATATTATCATTCGGTAATTCATTGTACTTCCGGCTGCTCCTTTAGTCAAAAATGTTGCTCAGATCATGGAAACCTTTGCTTGTGGTGACAACGACAACGCTGTCGTTTAACTGTAAGCAGTCGTCGCCTCTGGGGATAATAAGTTCGTTTCCTCTGACTATGCTTGCAATGAGTATGCCGCTGCGTATCTTGAGTTTTTTCAGCGGAACTCCTACATAATCCTTTTTATCTCTGACAATAAATTCGATAGCTTCCAGACGGTCGCCAACCAGTCTGTACAGTGTTGTGACATTGTTTCCGAGAGAATTCTGCTTTGCTCTTACATACTGAAGAATCTGGTTTACGGTAATTGATTTTGGTGAAACGATGCTGTCAAGATTGAGCGTATCGGAAAGCTGTATCAGCGACATACGGTTTACCTTTGTGACGACCTTTTTCACACCGTTTTTCTTGGCAAGGAGCGAAAGCAGGATATTTTCCTCGTCGATGCCTGTCAGTGTTACGACAGCATCGGCGTCATAGACTCTTTCTTCCCTTAGCAGATCGTGATCCGTGCCGTCAGCGCATGATATATTTACTTTATTGAGATTCTCACTCAGTTCAAGGCAGCGCTGTTCGTCTATCTCTATTATCTTTACTTTCACGCCCATTTCAATGAGCTGTTTTGAAAGATGATAAGCTACACGTCCGCCGCCTATAAGCACAACGGATTTCACACGTTTTTCTCTGTACGCCGCACTGATGCTTCTGAAAAACTTTACCATTGCGCTGTGTGAAGCCGTTATATGGATTTTATCCCCGGCTCTCAGGACGAAGTTGCCGTTGGGGATTATAAGTTCATCGTTTCTCTGAACGGCACAGATGAGAACATCCAGCCTGAGACGTCTGGAGAGCTGGCTGAGGGCAATGTTATCAAGTATGCTGCCGGATGTTATCCTGATTTCTGCCAGATCTACCTGTCCTTTTGCAAATGATTCAATGTTGATAGCTTCTGGATATCGAAGAACCTTTGCAATTTCGTTGGCTGCATTGAAATCGGGGTTGACCATCATGCTTATGCCGAGTTCTTCACGCATGAAAACGATTTGCTTGCCGAATCCGGGACTGCGCACCCTTGAAACACAGTGGCGAGCTCCCATTTTTCTTGCAATAAGGCAGGAAAGAATATTTACTTCATCAGAATTTGTAACGGCTATGAAAATTCCTGTTTTGTCTACTTTAGCTTCATCAAGGATATCCGTGTGAAGACCGTTTCCTACTATTCCCATTACGTCGCAGTCGTTTGTTACCGAGTTTATTTTATCCTCGCTGAGATCGATAACGGTAATATTGTGTTCGCTGCTGAGGACTTCCGCCAGGGCGTATCCTACCTTTCCGCAGCCTACTATGATAATATCCATATGTCCTCCGTCTGTTTAATGCACTATATAATTTTTGCATAATGCGTGTATATAATATCTCATTTTAATTATAACCCCGCCGGCAAAGTTTGTCAAGGTATTAATATACAAAAAATCTGCCGGAGATAAACCCGGCAGATTCTGAACTCGTATCAAATAAAATTACTTTATGATTCTTACTCTGATAACACCGTCAACAGCATTGATCTTGCCCTCAACAGAAGCAGGAATATCACCTGTAACATCGAGCATGGTGTAAGCGAAATCTTTCTTGCTTGCATTTACCATGTTCTCAATGTTGATTCCTTCGTTGCCTACAGCAGTCGTGATAGATGCAATAGTTGTAGGTACGTTCTTGTGGATAACGCAGATCTTTGTGCCGACTGCGTTCATGGAAGCGTTGGGAAGATTTACGCTGTTCTTGATGTTTCCGTTCTCAATGTAGTCGATAAGCTCCTGAGCAGCCATAACTGCGCAGTTGTCTTCGCTCTCAGGAGTAGAAGCTCCGAGGTGGGGGAGAACGATGATATTATCAACGCCAAGAACAATATCATCAGCAAAGTCTGTAACGTACTTTGAAACTTTTCCGGCAACAATAGCGTCAACAACTGCCTGGCTGTTGATAAGCTCGCCTCTTGCAAGATTTATGATGCGGACGCCGTCTTTCATCATTGCGATCTGCTCTGCATCAATTGTGTTTTTTGTCTGGGGAGTATAGGGCATATGAATGGTGATATAGTCGCTGTTCTTATAGATATCGTTGATATCGGAAACTACCTTTGTTGTAGGATCAAGGTGAAGAGCAGCACCAATAGAAAGGTACGGATCATAGCCGATAACTTTCATTCCGAGAGCTTCGGCAGCGTTTGCAATCTGACCGCCGATAGCACCGAGACCGATGATACCAAGTGTTTTGCCCTTTATTTCAGGACCTGCAAATTTAGCCTTGCCGCCCTCAACTGTCTTGGGAGCATCAGGTGTGCCCTTGAGCGAAGCAGCCCATGCAGCAGCCTCTGTAATTTTTCTGGAAGCAAGGAGAAGAGCGCATATTGCAAGTTCCTTAACAGCGTTAGCATTTGCACCAGGTGTGTTAAATACTACAACACCTTCTTCTGCGAATCT
>UQXS01000102.1 GCA_900545125.1 uncultured Ruminococcus sp. | reverse complement strand
GGGGAATTCCCCCTTTGGAAACCCATTATTAATTATAATCCCTGCCCATTAAATGGGGCAGGGATTATAATTATGTTGAATATCTACAGGGAAATTCTCCTTTGATATAGGTGTGAAAGATAGATTCACATAAGTTATTGACATTATCATAAAAAATGCTACCGGAATTTATTCTCCTTTATATAATCTATCAATGATATTTTTTCATTAGGAAGTTTCTCGTCTATGACAAGTTCCAGCAGTTCACGGAGAGCATCTCCTACAGCTGCTCCGCTAAGTCCAAGAGCGAGCATATCCCTGCCGTTCACATCAAGCTGAGAAATCTTCATACAGCGTTTTTCCTTTTCAAATCGCCGAGCCGTTCTGATATATCCGTCGAAAAGCACGTTCTCTTCAAGGACGAAATCCATTTTAGCGCAGTTATCCGCCTTTTTCATTTCCATAAGAGTAACAAACGTCTCTGTGCCGATTTTAGAGATGAGCCTCTTTATCTGCCTTTCGCTGTCGATTTTATCGCTGTGACGTGCGATAAGAGTGCAGGTAATATCAATTGTGTGATTGTCATATTTCAGACGGCGGAGAATATCCCCTGCAATTTTCTCCCCTGCCTGCGCATGACCCTTGAAATGACCATGCCCATCCTCGCCGATCTTATAGGTACACGGCTTGCCGATATCATGGAGCAACAATGCTCTGCGCAGTACAAGCTGATCTTCCGGAACAGCCCCCACCGAACGGACGATATGCTCGTAAACATCGTATCTGTGATAACGGGAATGCTGTTCAAAATCGAAGCACCGGCGCATTTCCGGAATTATCTCCCCGATTATCTCCCTGTATTCCAGCAGGACGGAAACGGCATTTTTTCCGCAGATAAGCTTGTCAAGCTCCGTGCGGATGCGCTCACGTGAAATATCGCCGAGACGTTCTCTCATCGAAAGAACAGCGTCGGCTGTTTCTGTTTCTATCTGAAATCCAAGCTGGGATGCAAAACGGACTGCCCTCATAATTCTGAGAGCATCCTCGGAAAAACGCCTGACGGGATCTCCGACACAGCGGATGATCTTATTTTTTATGTCCTCCTCACCGCCGAAAGGGTCGATGATATTCCCGTTCCTGTCCATAGCCAAAGCGTTGACGGTGAAATCACGCCGTGACAGATCGTCAGCTATATTCCGTGAAAATGTCACGCTGTCAGGATGGCGGGAATCGCTGTATCCTCCGTCTATCCTGAAAGTAGTTATTTCAAATGGAACTCCACGGCTCAGCACAGTAACCGTACCGTGTTTCAGACCTGTCGGAATTACCTTGCAGTCCTTAAAAACGGATATTATCTGCTCCGGTAGTGCATCGGAGGCAATATCAATGTCGCTGATGTTCCTGCCCATAACCGTGTCACGGACGCATCCGCCCACATAGAATGCCTGGAATCCTGCCGTCTCCAGCCTGTCCAGAATTTCTCTGCAATTGTCATCTATTTTCATGTAGAGCATCCTTTCTGCCGGAAAAATATAACAAACGAGCCTCCTTTTCAGGAAGCTCATCTGCCATGATATAGGGATTATTGGGGATTAAATAATTAAGCGCTGGGGTAAACGCCTAATTACCATGAAAATCAGCTTCAGGATTTCTCCTTCAGCAATTATATTATAAATCATATTTGTGTTAGACACATGAATATATTATGAACTAACTATTAATTTTTGTTCCGTTCGCTGATCTTAAACCAGAATACAGAGCCTTTGCCGATAGTTGACCTCACTCCATAATCATAGTTGTGCATTTTCAGCACAGCCTTGACAATGGACAAACCAAGTCCCGTACCCACAACTTCACGTTTATGATTTTCAGACCGGTAATACTTATCAAAAATGAGCTTGATCTTCTCTTCCTCGATACCGTCGCCCGTATCCTCAACTTCAATAAGAACTCCGTCATCAAGATTGATCTGCCGCACAAAAACTTTCTTATCCTTGCCGGTATAATTGATAGCATTATTGATAAGATTATATATCACCTGTTCTATCTTAACAATATCGCAGTATACCATTCTTTCACCGTCGGATGTAAAATGAATGCTGTAGCCCATTTTTTCGGAGATTCCCTTGAATCTTCCGATTATCTCACCGAGCTTGCTTTTTATTTCAAATTCCGTGGGATTAAGTTTCTGCTTTCCGCTTTCGAGCTTAGAAAGGTCGAGGATATCGTTTACCAGAAGAGCAAGACGGTCGGTCTCGTTAATGATTATCTCCAGATGTTCATTGCGCTTTACCGGATTATCACCGGACAGATCACGTATCATTTCCGCATAGGCTTTAAGCATGGTCAGCGGAGTTCTCAGGTCGTGGGAAACATTGGCGATAAGGTCACGCTGCATCGTATCGACTTTCGACAGTTCCTTTTCGGCGTATGTCAGGGTATCGGCGAGCTTTTTGGATTCAAGGTATCCCCTGCCGTCAAATTTTGTGCTGAAATCTCCACGTGCAAGATTTTCAGCCGCTTTTGTTATATTGGTGATAGGACGGGCAATTCTCTTTGAAAGATAAAGGGAAATAAGAAATGCCAGTACCACCAGCCACATCGTGATGACCGTAAGCTGACGTTTGATTATCGCCACCGTTGCTCCCACAGGGGCAAGAGCGGAATTAAGCAGGATAAATCCTTCCGGATTGTCGGGATCGCCGAGAGTGCAGCCGAAGATCAGCATATCACAGTTGCTGCGGCTGTTTTTTATCTTGTATTTTATCTGCTTGTCCGGACTTTCAAGTATACTTATTATGTAGATCTGCGTCCTGTTTTCTCTGCCGTGGATAAGGCAGTCTCCGAGAACGTCACATGAATAGATCGAGCGGCGGTATCTGTCAAGAACCTCTATGCAGATATCATGTTTCAGTGCCATATCGTCAATATAATTGCTGAACTGAGTCGGTTCCATTTTTTCGTATGATTCCGAGATTTCTTCAAGGCATTCACCGGTATCTCTGGTCTTTACCGATTCATAGAACTTTTCAAGAAAAGAGATCTGAAATATCCAGAGCAGCACGAATACAGCGATGGTGAACACCATAAAATAGATCCATATCTTGTATTTAAGGGGGATACGGCTGTTCAGGCTTCTGAACTTTTTAATCAGCTTCAAACTTGTATCCCATTCCTCTCAGCGTAACAATAAATCTGCGGTATTCTCCGAGACTGTTTCTCAGCATTTTGATGTGAGTGTCAACGGTTCTGTCATCGCCGAAGAAATCGTAGCCCCAGACTTCTTCAAGGAGCTTGTCTCTGGAAAGAGCGATATTTCTGTTCTTGACAAGGAAAAAGAGCAGATCGTACTCTTTCGGGGTCATAGCGGCTTTTTTGCCGTTGACATACACTTCCCTGCCGGAGATATTGACTTCCAGTCCCTCAAACACGTACTTATCGGGTTCTGCTGCCTGTACAGACTGAATGTTTCGCTTCAGCACGACTTTCACACGTGCCATAAGTTCTTTCGGTGAAAAAGGCTTTACCACGTAATCATCAATACCTATCTCAAATCCGAACAGCTTGTCGTATTCTTCTCCTCTGGCAGAAAGCATAATAACCGGTATCTGCTTTGTCTTATGTATCTCTTTGCAGGCTGAATAGCCGTCAAGGCGGGGCATCATTACATCCATGATTATAAGATCGTAGTCATTTTTGTGACAAAGACCTACCGCCTCCATACCGTTTTCTGCTTCCGTCACCTCATAGCCTTCAAACTCTGCATATTCACGGACAACACGTCTTATATTCGTTTCGTCGTCCACAACTAAAATGTGAGCCATATTTTATACCTCCGGACACTGGTTTCCGCAGGAAATACAATTCCCGGGGAAACATTGTTTTTTACACTATATATTATAACACTATATCATCCAAAAGTGTATATTTTGTGATATTTTCTTGTGAATTTCAGATAATTTCATAAATCTTGTGGATTAATTTTTAATTTTTCTTGACATTTTCGGTAAAATTTGCTATAATAAAATTGTACGTTAAGGAGGCGGTTGAAATGCATAAATTTAATCCATTGGCAGCAACCCTTATTATCGCTGCATCAACCGCAGCCGTAGGAGCATACTGCTATTTATTTCCATCCATGGCGCTCGGTGCTATTACTGTTTATCTTTCGACGATAATTTTTCTGCCGCTTCTTCTGGCTCTCATGGCATGGACTCAAAAGAACAAGACGAGCAGTCTTATCAAACCGGAAGTCGCCGAAAATCTCAACATGGAAATGATAATCTGGAGCGACGACTTTTCATATGTTTTCATCAACAAAAAACTGCGCACTCTTCTCGGTATATCTGAAAACGAAGCAAATAAAAAATCGGCTGTATGGAAAGCTTTCGGAATAAACGCACCGGACAGCAAAGGATTTGAAAAAATAATAGGAAGCAGATCCTATGAGACAAAATTCAAAAACGCCGACGGTACTGTCACAAGCATCGCATGGAGTACTTCACTGGTAAAAAAGAGCAAAAAAAGATGCCTGTATTTCTCCACCGGCTTCAATCTCACTGAAATCAAAAAAATGAAAATGAATCTTGCCAGCGCCAACGACTTCTTTAATTCAGCTATGGAACTCGCAGAAATTGGTATCGTAATAAGCACGGACAGAAAAAAATATATTGCATCCTCCGAACTTATACAAATGCTCGGACTGAAAAGCAACGGTCTTTCCCTGAACGATTTCCGTGCTCTCGTCCATCCAAACGACAGAATCGTTTTCGACAGTGCCATGAAATCAAGCAGTTCCGAAGTGAAAAGCATTGAAATGCGGCTCAGATCGGCAGATTCAAGCTATCATTGGTACTCGTACCGCTACAAATCCATAAAGGGAACGGATAATACCCTCCCTCTCTTCGGCGGTGCACTTCTTGACAGCACTCAGGAACATGAAAAAGATGCTCTTATCGAACGTCTTGCCTATATCGACGAAGTAACAGAGATCTCCAACAGAAATAAACTTATGAACGCCGGTCAGGAAATCTACGACACCTGCCGTCTGCTCGACTACTCCTACTGGATAATCGTTCTTGATATCGACCGTTTCCATATCATAAACGACACCTGCGGATATACAAACGGAAATTATGTACTCCGGAATTTTGCCCATATACTGTATAAATTCGTCACTCCGGGAGGTCTTGCCGCAAGAATAAGCGGCGACAATTTTGCTCTTGTTCTCCGTGATTACGGAAGCGACGAACTGCCTGTAAGAACGGTGAAATCAATTCAGGAGGAATTTGCAAAGCTTGCCGTTGACGAACTTGCTTCTATAAATCTCAGCTGCTCTGCCGGATATTCCAGAATGCCGGAGGACGGCAATTCATTCCTGGAAGTCATCGAACACGCTGAATTTGCCCTGAAATCCAATGCCGGCAATCAATCCGGAATAAGCGGCTATGAACCGAGTATGCACGATTCTATCATCGTCAGAAGCGAGCTGGAAAAATCTCTTGCACTTGCCCTTGATAACAACGAACTTTCACTGTTCTATCAGCCGAAAATCGACCTTTCAACAGGACGCATCATGGGCGTTGAAGCACTTATCCGCTGGATAAAGCCCGACGGAACTATCGTATCCCCGGACGATTTCGTACCCATTGCCGAACGCAGTCACCTTATCGGACGAATAAGCGAGTTCGTCCTCAATGAGGGATGCCGTCAGAATGTTCTCTGGCAGAAAATGGGATTTCCCAAGATCGTTATGTCTATAAACTTCACTTCTACAGACTTCTATCAGACCGATCTGAAAGAAAAAGTGTTTGATGCTCTTGTCAGAACCGGACTTGATCCGCAGTGGCTTGAAGTCGAGCTTACCGAAAGTCTTGCCCTCAATGATATAGATTTCGCCGTTTCTCAGATGAATAAACTGCGTGAACTGGGCGTAAAACTTGCTATGGACGACTTCGGTACGGGATATTCTTCACTCAGTTATCTGCAAACCCTGCCGATCACGCTCCTGAAGCTGGACAGATCTTTCATAACGGATATCGAGCACGACAACATCGCCTACGAGATAGTTTCGGCTGTTATAAGGATAGCCAAATCGAAGAAGATAGAAACGATTGCCGAGGGTATCGAAAATAATGTTCAGGAGTCTATTCTCCGCATGGCAGGCTGCGACTATGCTCAGGGATTCCTTTACGGAAAACCTATGCCGCCGGAAGAACTTGAACATTTTTTTGAACAGAATTTAAGTAATTTTAATTAACATACGGAGGTAAAAAAGAATGAAAAGAAGAATCGGAATTCTTACAAGCGGCGGAGACTGTCCCGGACTCAACGCCACAATAAGAGGAGTTGCCAAAGCCTGCTATGAACGTTTCGGTGAGGACAACGTGGAAATTGTCGGAATATCCAACGGCTACTACGGTCTTATCAACAATCTGTGCGCTGATATGCAGCCGTCCGCTTTTTCGGGCATCCTTACACAGGGCGGAACTATTTTCGGTACAAAGCGTCAGCCATTCAAGATGATGCAGGTCATCGGCGAGGATAACGTCGATAAAGTAAAGAATATGAAAGAGACATACAAAAAGCAGAAGCTTGACTGTCTCCTTACGCTTGGCGGAAACGGAACTCATAAGACATCCAAGCTGCTTGCGGACGAGGGTCTTAACGTTATCGGTCTGCCAAAGACTATAGACAACGATATTTACGGAACGGACGTTACTTTCGGATTCCACACTGCCGTTGATATTGCCACCGATGTTATCGACAGACTGCATACCACTGCCGCAAGCCATTCGAGAATCCTTGTCTGCGAGATCATGGGCAACAAAGCCGGCTGGCTCACGCTGAATGCAGGAATCGCAGGCGGTGCGGATATCATAATTATTCCGGAGATCCCCTATGATATTGACAAGGTATGCGATGCGGTAATGGCAAGAAGCGCCAACGGAAAGGCTTTTTCGATTATCGCTGTTGCCGAGGGCGCTTACGATGTGGAAGAAGCAAAAATGAAGAAGAAAGAACGTGCAAAAAAACGTGCAGAGGCTCAGATAACTACTGCGACAAGCCGAATTGCAGCTCAGATTCAGGCAAATACGGGAATTGAAGCCCGTGTGTGCGTTCCCGGACACATGCTCAGAGGCGGCGCTCCCAGCGCTTATGACCGTGTTCTTTCAACCCAGTTCGGCGTTCATGCAGCATATCTGATCGCTAAGGAAAAATACGGACGAACTGTTGCAAAAATCGGCAATAAGATAACATCAAACAAGCTTGACGACATTGCCGGAAAAACTAAGTTTGTAGACACTGACAACCATCTTGTCATCGCCGCAAGAGATATCGGCGTTTCATTCGGAGATTAATAAAAATAAGGGCTGCCGCAGAAGTGCGACAGCTCTTTTGGTAACAATGTGAGCCACTTATGTGGGGACGCTGCTGACATTGTTTCCGGACAGGAGGATCATCTTGAAGAAAAGAATCCCGGAACTTGATTTTATAAAGGGAATAGCTATTTTTCTGGTTGTAATAGGTCATGTGATAAGCCAGGTCTGGAGCGCTTCACCTGAAATCTATGAAAATTCCTTCATTTTCAGATTCTGCTATTCGTTCCATATGCCATTATTTGTCTTTATCAGCGGATATATCTGCCGCATAACGATGAAAAACAACCGGCAGTGGCTTTTAAAACGTCTGCGGCGAATAGGAATCCCCTATCTGCTTATGACCACCATAGTAGCTGTATGGCTTAGAAACGGTGATATATCGCAGTTTATCGTTTCCGCACCATACTGGTATCTGCTTTTCGTCATGATATCGGACAGCATTCTTTTCCTTGGGGTAAGACTGAAATGCGGTACGCTTATTTTTGTTCCTGTTTATGTGACGGTACTTATTCTGATACGGAATATTCCGCAGGATATCGGCATTCTCAGGCAGCTTGCCGATTTTCTTCCCTTTTATGCCGCCGGATCTTTCATACCCGTCGTGATAAATAAAATAAGGAAATTCGATCTGCCGGCTCTTATCGGCAGCGGATTTTATATAGCCGTTTTCCCATTTTACCGGCATGGTATTGGAAATCAGCTGGCATACTGCCATAAACTTCTTGGTACAGAAGATCTTTCACGGATTGCAGGAATCTGCATCGTTTTTCTGAATAAATTCGCTGTTCCCGTATCCGGAATCGCAATGGTCTTTCTGCTGACAAAAATTCTCTACTCTCTGAAATCAACAAAAAAACTGCGGTCGGCAGTGGAAATCGCCGGAAATCATACGCTTGCTGTCTATCTGCTGCACGATCTTTTTTTTGTAACGCCTTTTGCAAGTCCCCTTGCAAACAGCATGATATCGGTATTTACTGCATTTTTCATCCCCTTGTTTATATCTGTCATATATCAAGATTTAAGGAAAAAATTGGGAGATAATTTGTAAAAATAAAAATATTTCTGTTTTTCAGGAAAAAAGTCTTTTCAAAATGGAAAAAATATGATATAATAGATTAGATTTGTTTTAGGAGGTTTTTTTCATGACAGAAATGGAACTTTACAAACTCTGGTGCGAAAAAGCTACAGAGGATACTGATCTACAGACTGAACTTGCAGGCATTAAAGATAATATAGATGACATAAATGACAGATTCTACCGTAACCTTGAATTCGGAACCGGCGGTC
>UQXS01000101.1 GCA_900545125.1 uncultured Ruminococcus sp. | reverse complement strand
TACACTAAGACGCACAACTACGCATTGAATGAATGTTATGAAAAGCCGCGAAATTCACGGCTTTTATTTTTCTATATGCGGATTGTTTGTTCGGCATAAAATATAATCAATGCTGACATCATAAAAATCTGCAATTGTCACGGCAAAATCCAACGGAACGGTATGTTTGCCCTGCTCATAATTAGTATAAGTGGTCTTGTGCATATAAAGCCGGCGGCATAGCTGCTCCTGAGTAAGATCGCTGTCCTCTCTCAAATCACGTATTCTGTGATAATGTTGCATAACTCACCACTCCTTTTTTTAGTAGTTATACTGAATTATATCATATTTCGTGTATTTCCCTTGACAAATTACAATGATTAATGTATAATTTTATTTAGATACATTATTCGTTGTATTGAGCAACATAACTATTATATGTAAAGGAGTTTTTATTATGGAAAAGAATTTAGCTAACAGCAATTTACCGGAAGGAGGGCAAAATCAATCAGGACACGAAAACGTCAATCCAATCATAATTTTAATTTTGGCTGCTTTAATAATATTTCTAATAATCGGACAATTTTTCCTGCCAATAACAACAGTTAATCAGGGCGGCAGAAAAAAGCAAATTTCACTTAATGATTTTGCCTTGGATAACTGCATAGATTTAAATGGATTCACAACCGACAAAATGTTTTTTCTAACAGAAGAAATAACAATGAAGGATTTTCTTAAAAGCAATAACACAACGTTAGTAAAATATTTCAGTGATAACGGAATAAGCGAAAATGATTTAATGTCTAATGTGCTTGACTATAAATCGGAAGATTCTGAAATCAACAGACTTTTTTCATACGAGGATATTATCACTAACGCATTTAAGACCGATGTTCCTTTATCTGAATATATGATTGCAAATGAAATAGATACAATCACCCTCCAACCAGAAGTAATCACGGCAAGCGGCGCAGGAAACATGACCGTTGAACAATTTTTAAAAGAATATGACTTTAGTTTAGATGAATTTCTTGATATCGCCGGAATTAATTCTGAGGATATCGCAGATAATAAAACCGATGTCCTTTTATCTGAATTTTTGACTGCACACAAAAATAGGGAAATCACCCTCCCGCCGGAAGTAATTACAATGAGTAAAGCAGAAAACACAACTGTTGAACAATTTTTAAAAGACCACGACTTTAATTTTGTTGGCTTCCTTGCTGATGCCGGAATCAATTCTGAAGATTTCGCAGCCAATGTACTGAATTACAAAAGTGATAATGATATTAATCTTTTAGTCGAGTCGTATCAAAGTGTTATTATATCCATATTTAATACAAATTTACCAATGTCTGAATATATCCTTGCCAATCATCTTTCAAAAGAAGTTTTGATCAAAACCGGAGAAGATGCAACGGAAGAAGATTTGGCAAGTGGACAATTAACAAAAACAATTTTAACTGCTAAATTAACACCTGAACAACTTCGTGTACTTACAAATAATTACTTTAAATCCGGCTTCAATTCAATTGATGGATTAATAACATTTATTTTTATAGCATCAATCATCTGTTGTATTGCTTCAATAGTTCTTATTATTATAGCGTTCTACAAGTCAAAATCAAATGCTAAAAATTCATACAGATATATTTTTCTTTCATTTGCCTCTATGTTAGTTGCAAAATTACTTTTATTTTTTGCAGATATAATTGTTAAAGGGGAATTCACCGGTGGAGGCGGAAAATATACATCCTGGACAAGGTTCGTAACTAATAACGATGTACATATCTGGGCAGTTCCTATGTATGTTTCTACTGTTCTTGTTATTTCCCTCCTCATTTCTCTCGTTATTACTATTGTGATGCACATCAAAAATAAACTTCGCAAAAATAATGCTTAAGGCAAAGCCTCCGCATTCTATTCCAGAATGCGGAGGCTGTTTTTATAAACTATAAAATTCTTTATCCGTTCAGACCGTAATATTCCTCTAATGAAAGATCGCCGTTGGAAGAAAGATACGTATAATACTGGAGGATTCTCTGAGCATCGCTCCCGGATATTATGCCGTCACTGTCAATATCGGCAGATTTTTTCTGCAATTCAGAAAAAATTGATGAACCATTCCCATTAACAATCGTATACTCACTAAGCGCAAGTGTAGCGTCTGAGCCTGTTATCAGCATATTGAAATCCACATCGCCCATTTTAAAGTTTCCGGCTACTTTTTTATAGGTATCAAGCGGCATAAGGGGATATTTTATATTATATCCAGAATTTGGCAAGCTGCAGTAAACCTGCGTCAGGAGTCCGGTGTCGTCATGAAGAACGCCGATAGTATCAAGTAATTCAGCAGCGATTGCCAGATGTCCTCTCTGATTCGGGTGGAAATCCCTTTCCTCACCAGAAAGCTGTATATCGGTGAAGAAATACGCAAATCCCTGATCAGTTGCCAGAGCATCATCAGGAAGAGCCGTGAATTCATTGAGAATGTCAGCCACCTCAACGCCCTCTATATTGTTCAGTTCCGATCTGAAATCTTCAAGTATATCCTTGAATCTGAGTCTTACCATACCGACTGCCAGACTCTTATTTTTACTTGAGAAATGCTCCTCCATGTAATCCGGCGAAAACTGTATCGGCTGGTAAACGCTCTGAATAATAATCCTTGCATCGGGATTTATTGCCTTTATTCCGCTGATTGCTTCCTTAATATTCGGAATTATAACATTGTCAATATATCCCTCATAGCTCTGGTTACTATAGCAGAGGTTACTGGAAATATCGGCAAGAAGGCTGCTGAGCTTCATCTGTGCTGTCATGCCGTTATTTTCGGCATATTCCATAAGACCGCCTGCGCCGTCTATATTCATATATGTCAGTAAATCGCCGATAGTAGGTTCTGCCGGGATATCATCCTTTGTATATCCCTTATTGAGAAAGCCCTCATTAGCTGCAAAAGCAAGAAGTTTCTTTGCAGCGTAATTCATCATATCGTTTCCGCCGATTGAAATAACAACCACTTCGGAGTCAGCAACGAATTTCTTCTGATCGTCCGAAAGATTTCCAATGATATCAAGTAGGTCAAATGTTGTATCTCCGGAAACAGCGTAATTTCCGACCTCACATCCCAGATAATCGCCGATGATCTGACCGTAATTATATTCTTTATGAGGATCAAGACCATAACCGGAGGCAATGCTGTCTCCGAAAATCGTTACGTTGTCTATTCCGGATTCTTCTCCGGCAGCCGATGCCGGCGGCATAACCGCAAGGGAAACTCCCATAACAGCAGAAAGCAATGCTGATATTATTTTTTTCATTCCGATTCCTCCCGTTTAGAACCTGTATTCACAGGTTCTTAATATAAATGCCTTTATGCGTATTATAAACTATTTTGAGCAAAATGTCAAGCATATATGCACTGTAAGAAATTGCGAAAAAAATATATCTTTTTACTTGCATTTATTACAAAATTCTATTGACATATCGACGAAAAAAGTGTATAATAAATATGTTGTATTTATTTGCATAGTATTACTATGGCAGTTTATGCGGCTTTGTTTTACATCATCTTCGGAGAGTATATAAAAATAAACATTACTCTCTGCTGTATAAATATAATTATAAACAGCATCAATATATTTTAATGAATAAAATAATGCGGCATTTACCGCCTTTAAGTAATAGGTTTATAGTACAAGCTTATTAAATTATTTTTGAAAAAGGAGGTAATGCACTGTATGGACTTGATTATTGCAATTATTATGATCGTTCTGGCTCTCGCTGTCGGAATAGCAGTCGGCGGATTCATCGCATATAAAAAAGGCGTTGACGCAGGCATTGAAAAACGCAAACAACAGGCTGAATCTATCGTAGGCTCCGCTGAACAGCAGGCTGAGCGTATCATTGAAGATGCAGAAAAAGACGCAGATAATAAGAAAAAAAGTGCTCTTATTGAAGCAAAGGACGAAATCCATAAGCTCCGCACGGAAGCTGACAAGGAAATCAAGGATCGCAGAGCAGATTTGTCACGTCAGGAAAGACGTATGCAGCAAAAAGAGGAGAATCTCGATAAAAAGAACGACAATCTCGAACGAAAAGAAGATATCCTCAATCAGAAAATAAAATCCGCTGACGAAAAGCTCAAGGAAGCTGAAACAATCAAAAAAGGTCAGTTGGATGTTCTCGAAAGAATCTCTGAATTTACCAAGGATCAGGCTAAAGAATACATAATCTCAAAGCTTGAAGAAGATCTTGTTCACGAAAAGGCTGTCAAGGTAGCAGCCTATGAACAGCAGATCAAAGACGAATGTCAGGAAAAGGCAAGAAGCTACATCTCTCTGGCTATTGCAAAGGTCGCTGCCGATCAGGTATCGGAAGCCGCCGTTTCTGTTGTCCCACTCCCCAATGACGAAATGAAGGGACGTATTATCGGACGTGAGGGCAGAAATATCAGAACCCTCGAAACACTTACCGGGGTTGATCTTATCATCGACGATACTCCCGAAGCTATCACTCTGTCCTGCTTCGATCAGATACGCCGTGAAGTGGCAAGAATCGCTCTCGAAAAGCTTATTGCCGACGGCAGAATACATCCCACACGTATTGAAGAAATGGTCGACAAAGCACGCCGTGAGGTCGAATACCGCATCAAGCAGGAGGGTGAACGTGCTGTTATTGAGACAAATGTTCACGGTGTAAACCACGAACTTATTAAGCTTATCGGACGTCTTAAATTCCGTACAAGCTATCGCCAGAATGTACTTGATCACTCAATCGAAGTTGCAAAGCTCTGCGGAGTTCTTGCTTCCGAGCTGGGCGTTGACGCAAATATCGCACGCCGTGCAGGTCTTCTCCACGATATTGGCAAGGCTCTCACTTCAGAGATCGAAGGCTCACACGTTCAAATCGGTGTTGATGTATGTAAGAAGTACAACGAAAATCCCGTTGTTATCCACGCTATCGAAGCTCATCATAACGACGTTGAACCCAGAACGGTTATTGCCTGCATAGTTCAGGCTGCTGACGCTATCTCTGCTGCAAGACCCGCCGCAAGAAGCGAAAATTACGAAAGCTATATCAAGCGTCTCCAGAAGCTTGAAGAGATTTGTACATCATATGACGGCGTTGAAAAATGTTTTGCCGTTCAGGCAGGACGTGAAGTCAGAATCATGGTCGTTCCCGAAGTCATCAACGATGAGAAGATGGTTCTCGTGGCAAGACAAATCGCTCAGCAGATCGAAACAGAAATGGATTATCCCGGACAGATCAAAGTCAATCTCATTCGTGAAAGCAGGGTTACTGACTACGCTAAATAAAGTTGCAAATTGCGGACGGTTCATTCCGTCCGCTTTTTTAAAACCCTCTCAAAATTTTTTAAGGAGTTGAAATGTATGAAAAAAACCATCATCGCCATGCTGACAGCTGCCCTCGCTGCCGGAGCTTCCACTGCCTCAGCAAGCTGTCTCAGCACCGGCGCTGACTGGACGCAGATCGGATACATGGGGGATCTCAACAACGATTACCAGGTAAATTCTGCCGATCTTGTCCTCATGGCAAAACACCTGAACGGAACGCAGCCGCTCAGAATCGCCAACGCCTATTCCATTCTCGGTTCTCCGCTGTCGATAAACGGCGGCGAAACCATTGAAAACGTCAATTTCCTCCATACCGCAGATATTGACCGTGACGGCGTTATAGACGTCTTTGACATGGTTCTTCTCCGGCAGCGTGTACTCAGCGGACAGAGCGAAACGGTGCACATCTGGGAATATCCTGCTCCGGTTGAATCACCTTTTATAGACGCTCCCATTAAAGATGTCGAAGCCTACCTGCCCTCTCAGGATGAAGGAAACCTTGTTATTTTCTACGTTGATTTCCCCGACTGCAAATATACTTATGCACCGTCGGCAGAAGAGATCAGCGAAATTGCCTTCGGTGCAGAGGATACATCCGACAAGAATTATCCTTTTGACAGTATGTCCGCTTTCTACGGACGTTCATCAAAAGGAGCAATGTATCTCAAAGGCAAGGTGTTCCGATATACGGCAAAGGAAAGCGTTTCAGCATACGGAACCGACAAGGCAAAATTGGCAATGGAGTGCTACAACGCTTTTAATGACAGCGAAGACTTCACCATGTATGACGGCGATAAGGACGGATATATCGACGCCACTCTGTTCAGCGTCCCCACAGCTGCCGGTGATACAGACTGGTGGCCATGTGCCGGTCCCCTGGGCAGGGATGAATTCACCGTTGACGGAATGAAAGTCGGTCATATTATTACCGGAAACGCCCAGATAGAAGCTTCTGACGACTACTACAACTTCAACAGCAGCTATCTCCATGAAATGGGACACTGCATGGGGCTGCCTGATTACTATCTCTACAGCGGAGACGACAGCGAAGGTATGCACGGAATGGCAGGCTCTGAACTTATGGACACGGACGCCACAACGGATTTCGGCGCATTTTCCAAGCTTCAGCTTGGCTGGTACAGGGAAAATCAAATACAGGTTTACGACAGTTCTCAGGGAACGCAGAGTTTTACTCTCAACAGCTCTCAGTCTGACGACGGAAACTGTGTTATCATACCCTACGGCAATCTTGATGACAAATATCATTCTGAATACTTCATTATAGAATACAACACCAATGACCGCAATAACAGCAAGCCGCAATGGTGGCAGCCAACCGGAAACGGTGTGCGTATTTATCACGCAGACGCAGAACTTTTTGACAACGGCTGGTGGGTATCGTGCAAATATGCAAGCGGCTCGGAATTCACCAAAAACGATACGGGACGCCGCCTTATCCGTCTTGTAAACGAAACAACAGACAACTCTGCTGACAATTACTTCCACGATGGAGATGTTGTAAACAGCTCTGTAAACGGTTTCCGGTGGTATGACAGTTCCGATGCCGAAACTGTTGATCCGGGATTAAAAATAGAAGTAGGAACTTCGGAAAACGGTTCATGTACAATAACCGTCTCAAAGACATAATACAAAGAAAGGTTCGGAATTATGGCAAAAAATATAATGAACACCTCTGACAGATCCAATTTCATACTCAACATGACAGAAGAACAGTATTCAAAGGCGGCCGCATTCGGAATTATTGTTTCCTGCCTTGCAGTATCGCTTTTTACAATACAGCCTGAGACCTCTTCAGTGCCGGCGTATTCAATTTCCGCTATTGGACTGGCTATTCCGGGAGTAATCTGCATAATACTGGCTCTTATTTCTATAATCAGAAAATTCATTGAAAAAAAGGCGATTTTTTCCTCATGTGCATTTGGAGCCATGGCTGGCTGGGGAGTTATTTCCATGCTTGATTCATATGACATTAACGTAGGATTTTACGGCTATCCGCAGCGTGGGGAAGGACTTCTGGCAATTATATTTTACTGCTGTATCTTCATAACAGCCGCTTCCATAAAGCGTGAAAAAGCTCTGAAAGCCGTTGTAAACGGCATCATACTTGCAGGACTTGTCAACTCACTGTTTGCCATGCTGCAAATATTTACCGGAAAATTCTGTTTTTACCGTAACTTATCAGCTTTATTTATATCCTTTGCCGCCTCCGGACTTTCACAATCCCCCCTCTTTCTGGCAATGGTACTCACACTTTCTCTTATAGCGGCACTTGTCACATTTGTACTGGATTCTTCTAAAAAGCGCAAAACATTCTGCCTGATCAGTTCCTGTACTTTCACGTTCGCAATGATCTACACTTTTTCGCTGATAAGCCTTGTTGGTATTGGCTTGGCTATTATCTTTGCAATTGTTGCTGCCGCCATAAAGAAATCACCGAAAAAATCACTCATTCTGCTTCTTGTACCTATAGCTGCCGGCGCTCTTGCTGTTACTCTCTGTCTCAATGGATTAAGTTCAAAATACAAGAATTATAATCTCTATGACGGACGCATCCTTTGGAATCAAGACGCCTACCGAAGAGTATCTGCCAGCGGGGATTACGACAGCCGTGCCGTTGATATCAAAAACACATATGATGTTTACAGTTTCCTGAACAGAAAAACCATTGATATTATAAAGGATTTCCCACTCACAGGAACAGGTCCGGAACAACTCGTCTATCCTCAGATCTATAAAATTACCGATCAAGCAGGAAATAAGCTTGAGTCTATGGCTGAGGTCGTAAAGGAAAATCCCGGTACATTCGACAAGGTATATAATGAATATCTGTATACTGCGGCTACAAGAGGAATTCCCTCGCTCATTGCACTGCTCTGCGTTATGATTTCCGTGATATACATAGGATTCAGGAATATGAAGAAATCAGCATCCCACGAAACTTCCTGCCTGTTTTTTATCACACTGGGCGGAGCACTTATATTCCTCATAGGATGCAGTAACATTACCTTTGCCCCGATTTTCTGGGCAGCAGCCGGGGCATCACTGGTCAGGACTGGCAGTTCAAAAGAATAATTTGACACCGGAAAAATTATGTACAAAATTGTAAGTGATATCTAACAAAAACAGCTTGATTTTTTCTGAAATTATGCTATAATATAATATAAATGAGGGTTTTGTGCTCTCAAATAATACGGAGGTGCATACTTATGGCATACATTATATCAGATGACTGCATCAGCTGCGGCGCTTGCGCTGGCGAGTGTCCTGTAGGTGCTATTTCAGAGGGAGACGGAAAATACGTTATCGACGCTGATGCTTGCGTTGAGTGCGGTGCTTGTGCAGGCGTTTGCCCTGTTTCAGCTCCTTCTGCTGAATAATCTTACTGCACTTATAGCATGAA
>UQXS01000100.1 GCA_900545125.1 uncultured Ruminococcus sp. | reverse complement strand
ATTCCACTAAGCATAAACATTTCTTGTGCCACCGTACCTTTTGCTTGTCAGACAGGTTTAGTTTGTTCTGATTGTCTGCAAGGATTTTTGTTATTTCTTCATCAGACAATTTCACATAGTTCTTAACACTTTTTACGATAGCCATTGCAGAAATCAAAGAAGATCCTTTTTCCATAAAATAAATTTATTCGTTTTCAAAAACTCTGCTATGGGGAATTTTTCTTCCTGCTGCTCCACGCACAACCATCGTTTTTGTTCCTGCCAAAATTTTATCTAATACTTTTTCGCCTTTCTTTCCCATGTTATCACAATACACTAAATGTACCATTTAGAAATCCTCCTGCTAATTTGTTTTTATTTCATATTGACTGTCAGTTAAATTAAATGATTCTTCTTTTATCAAACAGCTTGCTCTTCTTATTATAACATCAAAAAAGTGATAGTCTTGTGAAAATTAGGTGAAATTTTCTTCGATGAATATATCGAAACATAAATATATAAAGTACTGGTGCAAAATGGGGCAATGGTCTTTCCGGTCAGATCATAGCTTTCCAAGAAACTTCCTATCGCCATAGGTGGATTGAACCACCATATCGGATATATTATGAAACAAAAATGAGCGTTTGAGAAGTCTCTTTTTGTTTTTCTGTTTATACCTAAAGGTTATGACTGATATCAAACTTTGTGAAATAACAACTTACTAACGTTTTATTTTACACTGAAAAAAATATCTCCTCCCGGATTCCGAGAGGAGTTTTCGTACTCAATGCAACACATTAGTCGGCGGCAGACAGACGTGATCTTTACAAACATAATACGTTATTTCATCATTCAAGAGAGGGTATTGTTCGTTCTCTCTCGTAACAAGAATATTTGCGAAAAATGGGATATTTCTCTTTATTTTTTCAAAATCCGAATCATTCTTCAAAGCGATCGTAATATGCTCCGGCGGATTTTCATACATCATCTTTGCAATCAAAAACATACAATGACCTGCCGGATAATCGTCAGCTTGAGATGACAAAAATGCAATTTGTTTTTCTGCAAGTTCATGGTATTTCTCATTTTCTGTCAGCTGATATAATCTCACAAAATTATATGTCATGACAGAATTTCCGCTTGGAATTGCTCCGTCATAGACTTCTTTCGGATTCATAAAAAGTTCTGTATGATTTGATTCAGAAAGATAAAATCCTCCATAATTTTTATCCAAAAAACGTTTAATTGCTTCATTACAAAATTGTTCTGCTTTTTCAAGATAAGCTTTGTCCAATGTGGAATTGTAAAGTTCAATCAATGCAGAAATATAGAACGCATAATCGTCCAGAAAACAGTTTTCTGAGCGTTTATCGTCACGCCAGCTTGTGTAAAGATGCACGCCGTCACACATATTGTTCTCAATAAACATTTGCGCACGGGCAGCGGCTTTCAGATATTTTTCATTGTGTAAAACTCTGAAAAGCATAGAAAGTGCTGTAATCATCATAGAGTTCCATGAAAGCAGGATCTTATCATCCAGATGCAGCTTTGTACGATTTTTTCGGTAGTCATACAGCTTCTTCAGTTCATCGCTAAAATTTGTGGTCAGATCATTGCTTTTCAGCAGATTCGGAATGTTCGCTCCCTCAAAGTTACCGTTTGCCGTAATATCGAAAGTTTCCGCAAACCGGTTGCCTTTTTCTTCTCCAAAAACCCTGATGATTTCATCAAGCGTAAAAGTATAATATTTTCCCTCCACGCCCTCACTGTCGGCATCCTGCGCACTGTAAAATCCACCGTCAGCAAATGTCATTTCACGAAGAATATATTCCGCCGTTTTTTCTGCCGTATCAAGATGAATTTTATTTTTTGTAAGACAATAAGCCGCTGAATAGGCAATTATCAGAAGCGCATTGTCATAGAGCATTTTTTCAAAGTGTGGTGTAAGAAAGTATTTGTCCGTGGAGTATCTTGAAAATCCGTAGCCGATATGGTCGAAAATACCGCCCTTTCGCATTTGCAGAAGCGTTTTTTCTGCCATTTTCAGAGCGTCAGAATTCCGGTTCTGCTTTGCATACAGCATCAGGAGCAACAAATTATGGGGCGTTGGAAACTTCGGTGCAGAGCCAAATCCGCCATTGATTTTATCAAAGCTATCTGAAAATATCTGCACTGCCTTATCAATTAAGTTTTTATTATTTACTTTGTTCTCATTTGATCCTGAACCTTTCAGATGTGTAATAATGTGTTCGGCAGACTGTAAAAGTTCCCTGCGCTTATCATTCCACTGACTTGCAACAGCATTCAACAAATCAGAAAATCCCGGCATTCCATAATGAGACTTTGGCGGAAAATATGTGCCTGCAAAAAACGGCTTTTTGTCCCATGTCATGAAAATGCTCATAGGCCATCCGCCGCTGCCTGTAAATGCCTGACACACGGACATATACACACTGTCGATGTCCGGACGCTCCTCACGGTCCACCTTAATGGAAATAAAATGTTTGTTGAGGATTTCTGCAATTTTTTCATCTTCAAAGCTTTCGTGTGCCATCACATGGCACCAATGACAGGTGCTGTAGCCAATGCTCAGAAAAATCGGCTTATTCTCAGACTTCGCCTTTTCAAATGCCTCCTTGCACCATGGATACCAGTTTACCGGATTTTCTGCGTGCTGTAACAGATATGGACTTGTTGAATTTTTCAGATAATTGCTCATTTGTATATCCTCCGATCAGTTTGTTTTCTTTAGTATATCCATTCTCACATAGGCAATACTAATCCGGAAAGAAATTCAACTTTTGGAGGTAATATTTTGTTAGGTCAAGATTATTTTAGGGGGTGGTACTTCAAATGTTGCACAAATAATAAAACGATAGCGTTTATCCCAGCTTATCACCAAAATAAAAATAATAAAACTGCATTATTGCAGGTAATCACAGATGATGCAGCTTTCAATATCCCATTTCAATCTTTACGATATCAGGAGGATCCATTGGCAGTAAAAATTGGTGAAAATATTTTCTCTGAGAAGGGCATCCGATTGCAAATTAAAAATGATATTCTCTCTGCAAACGGAGAATTGCATTTTCACGATCTTTCGCCAATTCAGTATGACATCATGGGACCTTTCAAATTCATTCCCCTGATGCAGTGCAGGCACAGCGTTTACAGTATGCGGCACCGAATCAATGGGCAAATTATAGTAAATGGACATCAATATGTTTTTAATAACGGAATAGGATACATCGAAGGAGACTGCGGAAGCTCTTTCCCAAAAGAATATATCTGGACGCAGTGTCATTTCAATAACAGTTCACTGATGCTGTCTGTTGCAGATATTCCAATGTTCGGGCTTCATTTTACCGGAATCATTGGTTTTATTATGATAAATGGAAAAGAGCATCGCATTGCCACTTACCTTAGTGCAAAGGTAAAGCAAATTGGTAAAAATACAGTTACCGTAAAGCAGGGAGATTTTCAGTTGACTGCAAAATTGATTCAGAAAAACACTCAGCCGCTTGCTGCACCAAGCCATGGTTTCATGAATCGAACGATCCATGAAAGCGTTTCCTGCAAGGCGTATTATCGCTTTGCTTATAAAGGAAAAGTCTTATTTGAATTTGTCAGCAATAGGGCAAGTTTTGAGTTTGAATACAAATAATGCTGATATTAAAATTAAATTTACACTCTTTGAGATGTGATTCAGTTGCTTTTTCAATCATAAAACGATAACCTCTAAAATAAAACGTTAGCCTTGAAAAATAAAACGATTGATTGTTATCGTTTTATTTTACCACTAAAAAAGAAACAGCCACAGTGATTTTTACCTCACTGTGGCTGCTATCGTTTTATGATAAACCGAAAATGCCTTGTTTTTAGGCCTTCTTACAATAAAAATGCACCTAACGATTGTATCATTCGTTAAGTGCTAATATGGCAAGTAACCAAACGAATGATACAATGCACCCTAAATTTTCAGAGGTGTTATGTGTACCCCATTTTGTGGACAATTATTTGCAACCATGGACAATAAAAGTGAACCGATCCTGATGCATTATCTCGTGATAGCTAAGCTGTTCTTAGATTTTGAACCGGAGGCAAAAGCCAGCCGCCTTTTGAGAAGCTCCTTTCAGTTGATATCTTTTGATGTATCAGTATGCAAATAGATTTCTGCTGAGGGAGCGTTTTTTATTGGCAGCGGGTAGATTCCTGTTGCGATGAATTTATAGAATTCGTCAAGTGAAAGTTTTGCTAACTGCCATTGATACCGCTCACGATTGTAGTAATCTATATAATCATCGATAATCTCTTTTACTTGACTGTACTCTGTACAATCGTTCAGTTTCGTTTTTATGTGATCTTTCATATGACCGAAGAAAATTTCCTGTGTAGCGTTGTCCCAACAGTTTCTTCTGTGCGACATAGACTGCCGCAATCCCTTGTCCTTGACAAGCTGAATAAAGCTGTATGACGTGTAATGACTTCCTTGGGCGCTGTTGATCAGCGTTTCTGCTTTCAGCGAGACACCGTGCTTTTCGACAAGTTGATTGACTGTTTCAAGTACAAAATCAACCTCCGAGGAATCGCTCAGGACATAAGCAAGAACTTGTCTGGTGAATGCATCAAGTATTGTTGATAGAAACGCAAATGTTCCGTTATACGGAAGATATGTGATATCGGTCAGCAGAACCATCCTTGGTCCGAACTCCGTAAATTTCCTATAGAGGAGATATTGTGCTACATGGTTTGTTTTTATAGCTTTCGCTATTCTGCGATATGGATTGACTTTACGCACCGGACACTTCAAGTTGTACTTGTTCATCTATCATCTAATCTTTTTGAGATTCATGACAACAGGCGGATCCATGTGAAGCAGGCACATATAGATTCCTCTTGCACCTTTCGTATATCCACGTTTATGATATGCAATAAGAATCAATTCGAAATCTGCTCTGTCAGCTTTTTCACGGTCATTTCTGATGGGTTCTGCATCCACCCAACGATAGTACCCCGAACGTGAAACGCCTGCAATACGGTACAACTCGGTGACTGACATGACGTTATTTTCATCAGAGAGCATCTGGCTGATAAGCTCAAACTTTACCGAAGGAGAGTTTTTTATCATGGCTTCTGCTCTCCTATTCTGTTCAAATTGATAATTTTTTTATAAATTCAAGATCCTGATGCAGATACAGTATCTCGTTTTGCATATGGATTATTGCATCTTTTTGAGTCATTGATGAATAATCAGATAAATCGGGGTGGCGTTTTCGTTCTTTGTAATTTGAGTGAAGCCCTGCATCGCTTTTCACTTCAACATGCATCCTGTGAGAAAAGCTCTTCATTCGGCTCTTACCCAGGATTGTGGGATCATATCCTGCATCCGTAAATATGTTGCGAATCGGTTTTCCGCTGTTCAATGAATCTACAAATACCTTTTTGAATTCAAGAGTAAATCTCAGCGTACTTTCGCTGACAAATTCTGTAAAGGGATTTTCGCTTAAAACCCTTATCTGCTCTTTAGTGAACAAAGTAGCCATTATGTTCCTCCCATACAAGATAATTATATATCTTCTCATGAGGAAATGCAAGTCATTTTCGGTATAATGTTTCAAATTCTTTGTCCACAAATAAGGGTTCTACTTATTCAGGTGCGAATTGGCTGTTCACTTTTTGGGGGACAATTCAGTGCAAAGGGTGCAAATTGCACCCTTTGAATAAACGGCAAGACTTATGAATTTTTACAAGCATCCACTTGCCAGAATTTAATATATTTTGAAGTCACTATTCCACTTCGCATTTTAAATTTTCAAATAAAATTTCAGTTGCTTTTTAAGCGCAGATATGGTATACTAAAATAAAAGGAATGCGAGGTGAGCATTATGAAACGCTCTTTTAATATTACGGGAGCCTGCAATCCACAGGAACACTACATGGTCAATCTGGACAGCAGACTTGCAGAGATCAAAAAAATGGTTGATGCCGGAAAGTATTTTGTTATCAACCGTGGAAGACAGTATGGTAAGACAACGACTTTGAAAGCTCTGGAGCAGTATTTAAGTGATTCTTATATTGTTTTAGGGATGGATTTTCAGTTTATAAGTCACAGCAATTTTGAAAATGAAGAAACATTTTCGAGAGCTTTTGCAAGGGAACTCTGGAGAAAAAAAGATATCCGCAACAATATGAGTGAAGAAATTCAAGAGCAGATTAAGGAACTGAAAAAAATCGGCAATAAGTTCTCAATTGGCGATTTATTCGGTATATTTAGTGAATGGTGTGAAGAAGCTGCAAAGCCAATTGTTCTGATAATTGACGAAGTGGACAGTGCATCAAATAATCAGGTATTTCTCGACTTCTTAGCACAACTCAGAGGATACTATCTGGAACGTCATGATACTCCGACCTTCCAATCCGTCATTCTTGCCGGAGTACACGATATAAGAAATCTCAGACAAAAAATCCGTTCTGATACAGAACATAAGCACAACAGTCCGTGGAATATTGCATCTCCTTTCGATGTGGATATGAGTTTTTCCCCAGATGACATTGCAGGAATGCTGACTGAATATGAGAATGACCACCATACCGGAATGAACATCAATGAAATTTCACAGCTGATCTATGACTATACCTCGGGTTATCCGGTGCTGGCTGCCGAATTTTGTAAAAGCATGGATGAATTATCAGATTGGAGCAGTCGCGGAATCATTGAAGCTAACAAACAGCTTCTTATCAAGAAAACGCCGCTGTTTGAATCTCTGATAGGAAAACTGGAGGATAACGAATCTCTTCGCAAGCTGCTGTATGGAATCCTATTTAAGGGACACAAAATTCCATACAATCCAGACGATGCAACGATTGATGATGCATTCATGTACGGGTTTGTAAAAAACGAACACGGTTTAATTGCTATTGCAAATCGAGTTTTTGAAGTAAGAATTTATAACTGGTTTATCTCCATTGAAACGACAGACAACCCGATTTTTGCAGAGGGCGTTAATGACAAATCCCAGTTCATTTCTGGAAACAAGCTGAATATGGAACTTATCCTCGAAAAGTTCATCCTGCATTTCAATGACATCTACGGTTCACAGCCTGACAAATTCAAGGAAGATGACGGCAGAAAGCTGTTTCTCCTTTATCTCCGACCGATCATCAACGTTACAGGAAATTACTACATTGAGGCACAAACCCGTGACCAAAGGCGTACAGATGTAATCGTAGACTATCTCGGAAAGCAGTACATCATCGAGCTGAAGATATGGCACGGCGATGAGTATAATATGCAGGGCGAAAAACAACTTTCTGAATATCTGGACTACTATCACATTGATAAGGGCTATCTGCTCAGCTTTAACTTCAACAAAAATAAACAGAGCGGTATGCATACGATTGAACTGAACGGCAGAACAATTGTGGAAGCGGTTGTTTGATGTTTCATTCCACACAAACAAAAAATTCGGCAGGACTATTGCTATAAAAGCAAAGCCCTGCCATTTTTTCCTTATAACTCAATCTCCGTCCCATCATTGAAAGAAAATACCAATCTACCATCCTGAAATACAGTTACCTTGTCAATTGCTGCAATCCAAAGTTGTTCATCAAACTCCGTCAACATTTCTTTGCACTTGGAAAATTCCAGAATAAATCCGCCAATCAGATCACGCTTGGCAAGACGCTCCTCTTTCTGTTTTTGCAATAAAAGCGACTTCTTTTTCAGTTTCTCATATCGTTCCACCAGTCCGTTATAGTGTGCATTGTATTCGTCCTGATTCTGAGCAGTCCGGCTGTTTTCTGTAATGTATTTTCGTGTCAGTTCTGAAACGACTTCCATCTCCTGCAAAACCGCCTGCTGCTTTTCATCTATTTCAGTGCAATCTGTCAGCAAATTCTGCATCATCTGGCAATTTTCAAGAATCTCAACACGATTTTCAAAAAGCTGATTGCAGGCAGAAAGAAATTTTTCCTTGATAGCATCCTCATATAAATGCGGTGTACTGCACTTGCATACGCCATTAAATTTCTGATTGCACCGCCATATCACACGGCGGTATTTAGTTGTAGAATGCCACACCTTTGAACCATAAAAGTTTCCGCAGTCACCGCAGACGATTCTTGCTGCAAAAATACTCTTGCTGTTATATTGCTTTCCCAGAGATTTTCTACGCAGGATTTCAGCCTGTACCAATTCAAATTCTTCAGGCAATATAATGGCAGGGTGACTCATTTCGATCCAGTATTGGTACAGCAGGGATATTTCAAAGAAAATTCATGCCATGGTACGTCAAAATGGCAACAGCGGTCAGCATATCACATCGAAACTGCCGTATGGGTATTACAATACGCCTGAAAACAAACAGGTTTGGCTGATCGATGAGGAAGCTGCGGAAGTTGTCAGAAAGATTTTCGATTTGTATGTACATCATGCAATGGAAACAAAACAGATTGCATTACAGCTGCAAGCTGAGAAGCGAGTCGGCATACAGTATTACCACAAAATAAAAAATGGGCTTCCTGTCACTGCCGAAAATATTTACTCATGGTGCAGTGCCACTGTGGCTTCAATTCTCAAACGTCAGGAATATATCGGTGATACGGTCAATTTCCGCACACAGATAACTTCTTACAAAAACAAGACTGTAATCTACAACGAAAGTGACAAAATCAAAATCTTCCGTGATACGCACCCTGCCATTATTAGCCGTAAATTGTTCCAGATGGCACAGGAAAGACGTGAAAAGACGATACGTCACCCGTCAAGACCGCACAAATATCTTTTCGGTGATTATCTGTACTGCATAGACTGTCACGCAAGGATGCACGGCAGACAGTGTGGTACAAAACGTAAGGCAACACCGCACAGTTGCTAAAAAGGCAAAAGTATGGTATAATATAAATATGAA